>JBDTSO010000037.1:0-12695 GCA_039931085.1 Acidobacteriota bacterium
GGCGAAAGGTAAGACAATTTTTTATTTATCCTTTATTCTTTATCCTTTCGCCTTTAAAAGAGTCCGCGCTCCGACTTTGACTTTGAGAACAGGATAAAAATGACAAAAAAATTATTTAGTTTGATTTTTACGGTTTTGATGCTGTCGGCATTTGCACACGCGCAAACGGCGGAGGTTACAGTTACACTAAACGAGCAATTTTTTGATGTGCTGCTTGACGCATTGTTCAAAAATTTTAATCCGCCGGAATTTCCGCTGGCAGCAAACAGTCCAAAGTCCAAAGTCCAAAATCCAAAGTCGGAAAATCGTCTTTCGGGTTTGAGTTCGGGTTTTCAGGAAAACGATTTAGAAATCCGAAAGTCGAAATCCAAAATCCGAAATTGTAATGAATCAATTCGCCTTCAGCGCGAAATTGACGGAGTTCGGACGGCGGTTCGATTCCGCGACGGGAAAATTTACGCGCCGATTGCTTTTTCCGGTTCTTACAATCCGCCGCTTGTCGGATGCGTTGATTTTCAAGGCTGGGCAGAAACTAATATTGATCTGGAGTTTGATCGGCAGAGCCAAAAACTTGTCGGTAAAATTCACGTTCTGAATGTTCAGTTGAGCGGCACGGGCGGCATCGGCAGTCGTTTTGTCACCGGATTAGTGCAAAGTTCGATTGATAAAAAAGTAAATCCAATCGAGATTTTACAAGCCGACAAACTTTCATTTCTCGTTCCCGTTCAAAACGCCAACGGTTCTCTGCAAATGAAATCAGTCGGTGTGCGGACGGAACTGGGAAACGGAGTTTTGAATGTTTTTATCGCCTATCAATTTACCAAGGGCAAATAAGAAATCTCCGGCGGCAAATATTTGTTTGCCGCCGGAGATTTCTTATTTCCGCTTTTGTCTAATTAAGTAAAATTAAATATTTGCGGTTGGATGACTGTGTATTTAGAAAATTCCGAAAGAACCGAGCGGCGTATCAGTCGCGTTACCCCATTTCTGTCCGCCGATACTGCCATTTGCACTACTGATGTAGTAAAAAGTCTGATTCTCCGGTCGCCAAACGGCAATGTCTTGTCTGCCGTCGCCGTCATAATCACCACGCACTTGAACATCGTCGTTGGAAATACCGAAAACAGTAGCTGTAACCGCAGCGGTTGCAGTATTGCTAATATACCAAACCTGACCGGCTGATGCTTGACGAATTGCGACCAAATCAGCAATTCCGTCGCCGGTATAATCGGCTGGAGTAACTACGAAATCGGAGCTGAAATCGCCGAATTGACGGCTGAAAACTCCTGCACCCGTTACCGCATCGCCGGCATACCACGTAGGTATAGCTTGGGTAGAATCTAATGAGAGAAAAACAACTTCATCTCTGCCGTCTCCGTTAAAGTCGGCTCCATTGACGACGATGAAAAACGCAGTCCCGGGAGCAGGTCCGAAAGTAACTTGGCTAAATGTATTTGTGCTGCTGTTTATTATGTACCAAGTGAAACCGCGAGAAACCGCATAATCTGTTTTACCGTCGCCGTCGTAGTCGCCGATGGCATTGGGATTATCGCCTGTAACTCCGAAGGGAACTGCCCGCTCAAGCATAATTCCGGCTGTTCCGGTCGGGATTTGTGAAACATAAAAAACTCCCTGACTGCCCGGTCGCCAAACGGCTACTTCAGACTTTTTATCTCCGGAGTAATCTCGCGGAACAATAGCGTCGCCCGAATTTGCGCCGGTGCGAAGTCCATAATTGAATATACGAATGAAATCATTATTCGTACCCGCAGCCGGATTTTGGAGTATGTTCCAGGTGATCGAGCCGGAGGTCGGAATCGTTAAAGTTGTCCAGTCGGTTCTGCCGTTGCCGGTAAAATCATACAATGTAGATTTTGCTGTCGGCGGTGTCGTACTGCCGGCGGCGGTAACATTAATATCATCCACACCAACCCATTCATCGCTGCTGGGCGAATTTGTAGTTATCACTCTGACTTCGACGAGCGGCTTATTATCGGCGGCGGCAGGCAAAGTCAAGTTTAACGGCGTAACAAGCGTTGCCAGATTCGGTCCGGTCGTCGCATCTGCAATATAACCGCCCGGAACGGACGTATAATCGCCTGTTCCGCCGACGCGATACTGCACGTCAATCGGCTGAACCGTATCATCGCCAGAACCGTCAATATCGCGGATGTTAGCGGTAAATTTTATGTTGCTTTGTCCCGTCGTATTGAGAGAAACGACAATATGCGGCGCGTCCGCCGTTCCAGAACCTTGCAAAGCGATTGTCGGATTAGTAATACCGTCGAATTCCGCAACTCCGCCGGTCGTCAATGTATCAGGATTTGCTTGATTGGCAATGACATTTATCGGCGTTGAACGGTCAGCTAAAATAGTGCGCGGATCAATCCCTGAAGCCGTCGTTGCCGCATCATCTCCGCGATAACCGACAATTCCCGGAACTGCGCTCCAGTCATCATTTGTCGTAATTAAACCGGCATTTGTCCAATTTTGGCTAAAAGGCAGAGTTTGTGCCGTGTTATTGGCTTGGACTTTGACACTGCTGATTCCGACAGTAATAAAGCCTATTACCAAGAACAAAGTCGTG
Organism: Acidobacteriota bacterium; assembly: GCA_039931085.1. Lineage (GTDB taxonomy): Bacteria > Acidobacteriota > Blastocatellia > Pyrinomonadales > Pyrinomonadaceae. Next base: position 2,588 of record JBDTSO010000037.1, read on the forward strand.
CCTAAAATGGTGTGCTTTTCCCATTTATTTGAACTTTTTTTCATGATTTTCTCCTGTTAAATTTTAATTTTTGCATATTTTGGGAGTGCAAATGTAATTCTCTTACACTTTTTTACTTGGGAATATGCGGTTAGTTATCTAAATTGGAAACCAATTTTGAAAAATCATATCACAAAATGAATTTAAATTGATATTCAATGTGCCTTAAAAAAACATTAAGTTGGAAAATTTACAGAAACCACTATAAATCAGACGAGATATTTTGTTACAATCATAAAATAAAAAACAAACAGCGAGGTTTTATAATGCGAATAAAGTTTTTTTTTCTAACTTTGGTTATTATTTTAAGCATTTCCGCTAATTTTTACGCACAAGTCAAAAAAGATGACGATGAAGTTTTGCGAATTGACACTCAGTTGATTGACGTGCCGGTTGTCGTAACGGATAAAGACGGCAAGCCTCTGCTCAACCTGAAACAAAGTAATTTTATCGTTTATGAAGACGGTAAAAAGCAGGAGGTTTCGGATTTTTCTGCAACGAATGCGCCGTTTGAAGTCGCGCTTCTGCTCGACACATCAGGCTCGACGCGCTCGGATTTGCAGCTTATCCAACGCGCAGCCGAAAATTTTATCGCGTCTCTGCGTCCGGGCGACAGAGTTTCGATTATCGCTTTTAAGACCGACCGAATAGACGGCAAATCAACTACGTCCAGCGAAGTTTTAACGCCGCTGACCGATGATCGAACAAAATTGAGAAACGCTCTGGCGGTTGTCAAAACGAGTTTCGGAACGCCTTATTACGACGGACTTTTGAATGTTGTCGAAAAAGTTTTCGGTGAAAAGCCGAAGGACGATTTTCGCGGCAGACGCGCACTTGTTGCATTAACTGACGGAGTTGATTCGACTAGCGTTTCAGACTTCAGCGAAGTCAGAGAAGAATTCAGTCAAGCCGGAATAATTTCTTATTTTATTCAAGTAGATACGCGCGATTTTTTTGAAGAAAATTTGCTTGGCGATTGTGAAGGTGCGATGCGTTTTTCGCAGGCGCAAATTCGGCGTTATTACCGCACGTTTTATCCGAAATCGAAAATCGAAAAAGTGTTCAGCTTTTGCAATCTCGGCGATTTTGAACGCCTCGACATCAGCAAAAGACTTTACGAACTAGCCGACGCTGAAATGCAAAACTTAGCAAAAACGTCGGGCGGAAAAGTTTTCCCGGCGGCGGATTTAAGCGAAGCGCGAACAGCATTTGCCAAAGTCGCCCAAGAAATCGGCACGAAATACAGCGTCGGTTATTATTCGTCAAACGAAAAACGCGACGGCACTTATCGCGCAATCAAAATCGAATTAAAAGGCGTTCCCGCCGGAGCGCAAATCCGCGCCCGCGAAGGCTACACCGCAACGACGAACTAAAGGCAAAAGTAAAAAGGCAAAAGTAAAAAGGAAGAATTGATATTTAGACTTCTTACTTCTTACTTTATAAATCATATTCGCGTAATCTTCGATAAAGAGTAGAAGACCAAATGCCGAGCATTTCGGCGGTTTTACCGCGATGCCAGCCGGTTTGTTCCAAAGCCATTAAAATTTGCTGTTTTTCGACTTCGTGCAAAGCCGTCGGCATTTCATCTGCAATCTCAAGTTTGATTTTGATATTTTCGCCGCGTTTTTGATGAGTAACTAATCTGGCGGAAGATTTCAAAACTTCGGCTATATTTATCAAAAAACGATTTCCCGTGCGTCCACGACTGAAATCCAACAAGCCGTTGGTGATTGATTTGCAGCAAAAGGCTTTGCTTCTGATTAAACCGAGATATTCTCGCAAATCGTCAACGTCTTCGGATTCGCCATAAACGCCTTCGGAAACTCTCGATTCCAAAGATTCGGAACAAGCGGAAATTGTCGCCAGCGGATTGTTGATTTCGTGAACCACGCCCGCCGCGAGTCTGCCGATGGCGGCAAGTTTTTCGGCGCGTCCGGCGGCGTGAATCGCTTCGACGCGCATCGTAACGTCTTCGCCAAACGTAATTACGTGCGTTATTTCGTTGGTTTCCTTGTCGCCATCGGAATTTTGCTGACCATCCAATGTTTTGTCGTGCCGCCCTCGTCGGTCTGCGCTGTTCGATGCGCTCGATTCTGCCGGTGCGAAATGCGCGTTCAAATTCCTGACTCAATTTGCCTTTCGGGAGTTTTGATAATACCTCGAAAATATTGCGTCCGATGACGGAATCGCGCGGAATTCCCTGAGATTTCTTGTCGAACAGCTTCTGCCACGCGCAAAGCGACTTTTTTCGGATGCACCGTGAAAAGCAAACTCCGTCCGAGTTCGGTGATGAATTTTAATTCGCTTGCCGGATTCGTATTTTGTCTTACGGACAAGTTTACACCCATTCGACTTTTGGTTCTTTTCGGAGCTAACATTTAGATTTTAATTAAGGAATGACAAACTTTGTTGAAAAATTTTCATCCGATGAGGCAGGTCGGATTTTAGAAATGAGAAGTTAGAAAAACTTCACTTTTAATTAAAAAAGGATTTTAAATATTTTGCCAACAGTTTTAACATCCGTTTTTACCAAATTTATTTGACAGTTTTTGCATTTCATTCAAGAATCAAAATGTCCTATGAAAATAAAAAAATCTCAGTTTGTAAAGTTTCTTAAGTATTTCAGCGTCGTCATCTTTGTATTTATACTATTTTCAACTCAAATGCCGGCGCAGCAGGTTGTTGATAAAACAGTGGCGACTGTCGGCGACGGTGTTGGAGTTCCCGAACTTATCACATATTCAGATTTGCTCTGGCAACTTGCTCTAGTTCCAAACGTGCCGCTCAATCCGCCGACTTCGGAAGACTTAAATCGCGCCTTGCAGCTTCTTATCAATCAGCGTTTGTTTGCTTTAGAAGCCGAGAGAGTGCCGCGTGCCGCACCGAAACAGGAAGAAATTGATGCAAAAATCAAAGATATTTTGGCGCAGTTTCCTTCGACAATAGATTTCGTCAAACGGCTCAACACCGTCGGTTTCGGCTCAATAAATGACGATAATTTTCAGAGATTAATGGCGCAACGAGTGGCGATTGAAAAATATCTTGATTTTCGTTTTCGCTCGTTTGTCGTGATTACGCCCAAAGATGAAGAAACTTATTACAACGAAGTTTATAAACCTGAATTTCGGAAAAGAAATCCGGGACTTCTGCTTCCGAAACTTGAAGACGTGAGTTCACAAATAAACAAAATTTTGACCGAAGAAAAGGTAGCAAGCGACATCGAAAAATTTTTGGATGATGCCAAGCGACGCTCTGAAATTGTTATTTTGAACGAAGTGTAAAAATTACTCATAACCATTCAGATGTGCCGATTGCCACGCCCACGCGCTTTCGATAATTGATTCAATATCGGGAAATTGCGGATTCCAGCCTAAAACTTCACGCGCTTTTTTTGCGTCGGCAACGAGCCGCGACGGATCACCCGCGCGTCTCGGAGCAATTTTTGCTTCGATGTTTTTGCCCGTGAGTTTTCGCGCCGTTTCGATCACTTCTTTGACCGAAAAACCTTGTCCGTTGCCCAAATTTATAAATTCGGAAATTTTGTTTTGCCGCAAATGTTCGAGTGCGAGCAAATGCGCCTGACTCAAATCCGAAATATGAATATAATCACGAATCGCCGTGCCGTCCGGTGTCGGGTAATCGTCGCCGAAAATCGAAATGAAGGGAAGTTTGCCTTGCGCGGCAAACAGCACGAGCGGAATCAGATGGGTTTCAGGATTGTGATCTTCGCCGCATTTTTCGCTTGCGCCGCAGGCATTAAAATAACGCAAAGCGACGAATTTTAATCCGTAAGCGGCATCATAGCTCTCTAAAATTCTTTCAACCATAAATTTCGACCAGCCGTAAGGATTTGTCGGATGTTGCGGATGAGTTTCGTCAATCGGAACTTTTTGCGGTTCGCCATAAGTCGCGCAGGTTGAAGAAAAAACAAATTTTTTAATGTTGTTTTCGATCAAAACATCGAGCAGTCGAAGTGTCTGTTCGACATTGTTTTTATAATAAATCTTCGGATTTTCCACCGATTCGCCGACATATGCAAACGCCGAAAAGTGCATACAGGCTTCGATTTCGTGATTTTCTACGATTTGTGAAACCATTTTTTCATCGCCGATATTTCCTTCGTAAAATTTTACATTTTCATTAATCGCCTGTCTGTGTCCGTAAGAAAGATTGTCCAAAACAACAACCTTTTCGCCCTGTTTGCGTAAATCTTCAACGGCGACGCTTCCGATATAACCTGCGCCGCCGGTTACGAGTATTGACATAATTTATAAATGAACATTTGAAATAAAAAAGTATTTTAAAATAAAAAACGTAAATCGCCAACTTAGTTTTGCTGACGATTTACGTTTGCTGAATTTGAAATTTCTAGTAAAAAATTCTTGTTCCGATACCGCCCGAAGCCGAAGAAATTCCTGTTCGTGCCGCACCTGTTGCAATTTCCAAAACTGTTTGTGCGATACTTTTCTTAGCTTTGTCAACTTCGACAATATCTTCGGGTTGAAGTATTACATCCTTCTGCTCACCCTTTTTGATAAGATCGTAATTAACCGCAATTAGTTCTCTTTCTTTTGAATTATCTTTTAAACGGTGAATTATAACATTTTTTGTTTTTGCCTGCCGATTTACTCCGCCTGCCTGAGAAATAGCTTCCATTAATGATAACCCTCTTTCAGGGATGGAAATTTCTCTCAAAGCATTTACTTCGCCGATCACATAAACCGGCGGAGCTTTTCTCACAACAATCAAGTCGCCCGGATAAATTATCGGATTCGCATCTTCCTGTCCTGATTTTAAGTTGCTGATTGTATAAATACGCGACGGAATATCCGCGCTGTCGTCGGATTCCGACTTCCATTGTGTAGTTTCACCTTCATCGCCGCACATCGGAGAAGTCGGACGAAAAATCTGAATAGTCCCGCTCGCATCTTTTGTCGGACCGCCGGAAAAAGATATAAGTTCAAGCAAGGTCGCTTCACGCTTTAACTCAACCTGCTGCGGTTTTTGAACTTCTCCGTAGACTGTAACTGACGGACGGCTGTTTCGTTTCGTAACATTTACGCTGACTAACGGATTTTTCAGATATTTTGACAAAAGCTCGGTTATATCGGTTTTCAAATCTTTTTCCGTGCGGCATTTCGCCATCACGCCTTTATCAACAAACGGAACTTGAAATTTGCCGTTTTCATCAACCGTAGCGACAAAATCAAATTGCGGCTCGCCGAGAACTTTTCCCGCAATTTCATCGCCCGGTCCAAGTAAATAACCGCTTTTTTGCACATCTGCTAATGGAATTTGTCCAAATCCGATCTGAAACAAACTGATTGTCAGGGTGAACAATAATAAAACTTTCATTTTCATAAGAAGACCTCGTATAAATTAAATAAAATATAATTTTACCTTTGCAAAGAATAGCTTACAATCGTTTCTGATTCAATCTTTTAGCCAATCAGTTGCTTATTTTATTTAACAAACTGAAATTTAAATCAGAATTTTGTAGGATAAATAAGGACATTGACACTGTTTCTTAATTACTTCATTATTTGACAGTTTTAATTGTTCCGAGTAATTTCAGAATATAAGATAATCTTTTTACGCTCAAAATGAGAAGTTTTCTCCAAAACAAGCAAACACAAGAACGCCTATGGTATTTACGCCGTCCGGTTCAAATTTTAGCCGACGTTATTATTCTGAGCGGCGCATTTTATTTGGCGTATCTTTTCAGATTTGATTTTAATCTTGGCGAATATTACTTGGATACCGCTCTCAATCAACTTCCGTTTGTTGTTTTGGTGCAGTTCACATCGCTTTTTGTCGTCGGCGCGTATTCTATAATTTGGCGTTATGTCAGCCTTGAAGATATAAAATCTTTTCTCAAAGCCGCATTTGTTTCCGGCGTTATTTTGATTTTGGTCAGACTTCTTCTTGCGCCCGAAAGATTTATTCGCTGGCAAGTTCCGCTTTCGATTATTTTGATGGACACATTTTTCGCCTTCGGTGGACTTCTCGCGCTTCGTGTTCTGCGCCGTTCCATCTACGAAGTCAGCGAAAAACGCACATTTCAAATCGGCAAACGGCGAAAAGCTCCCAAGCAAACGCTGATCGTCGGTGCGGGAAGATTAGGCGCGGCGACAATTAAAGAAGTCGTCGGACGCGCCGACACCGAACTGGATGTGAGGGGATTTGTTGATGATGATCGGCGCAAAAAAGGCGGAAGCGTCGGCGGCATTAAAGTTTTGGGAACAACCGACGATTTGGCGCGACTGGCTGATGAGTTGAAGATTGATCAAATCGTATTGGCGATTGACGAAGCCAATAGCAAAGACATCCGGCGTATTTTAGATATTTGTCGCGCAATTCCGGTCAAAGCCCAAATTGTACCGAGTTTAAACGAAATCGCGCACGGTCGCGTCGCCGTTAATCGTATAAGGGATGTGCAGATTGAAGACCTTTTAGGACGCGAGCCTGTAGAACTCGACAACCAAAATCTGCACGATTTTCTAACTGACAAAACGGTAATGGTAACGGGCGCGGGCGGCTCAATCGGTTCGGAATTAGTCCGGCAAATTGTCAATTTCAGCCCGAAACTGATTCTGTTAGTTGAAAGAACGGAGTTTATGCTTTTTCAAATCGAGCGTGAACTTTTTAAAAATTTCCCCGAAGCAAATGTTGTCCCGCTTATTGCCGACATCGGCGATGAACCGCGAATGCGCGAAGTTTTCGGTAAACACAAACCCGAAGTCATTTTTCACGCTGCGGCGCACAAGCACGTTTCTTTAATGGAACAAAATCCGTCCGAAGCGATAAAAAACAATGTCTTTGCTACCAAAATAATAGGTGATTTGGCGGGTGAATTTGAAGTGAAAGATTTTGTTCTGATTTCGACCGACAAAGCCGTTAATCCGACTTCGATAATGGGCGCATCAAAGCGCATCGCGGAAATTGTTTTGCAGAATTTGAACAATATTTACCCGACAAATTATATGGCGGTGCGGTTCGGAAATGTTCTCGGTTCAACCGGTTCGGTCATTCCGATTTTCCGTGAACAAATCAAAGAAGGAAAAGCCGTAACCGTAACCGACCCGAATATGACGCGCTATTTTATGACGATTCCCGAAGCCTCGCAACTGGTTCTGCAAGCCGGTGCGCTCGGCACGGGAGGTGAAATTTTTATTCTCGATATGGGTGAACCCGTCAAAATTCTGGATTTGGCTGAAGATATGATCAGACTTTCCGGTCTGCAGCCGTATGAAGAAATTGATATTGTTTTCACCGGTATCAAACAGGGCGAAAAACTTTTTGAGGAGCTTGAAATCACAGGTGAAAACCTTTTGAATACGACACACCCGAAAATTTTTATCGGCAAAATTGCCGTCTATGCGGGCGGAGAAGTTGCCAATATCTTAAGTAATTTTCGTCAGGCACTGGAAAAAAACGATACGCCGAAAATACGCACTCTGCTCAACCATTTCCTGCCTGAAGCGAAGATTTACGAGGAAGTTCCAAAAACCAAATCAACAGCAAATTTTGTTAAGGACGCAAAACAAAATAACATCATTCCTACACGAAGTTTAACCGATAATTTGAGCTGAATTTTGAGTTCAATCTGGTTTATCAAACTTTTAAAAGGAGGAAATGGAAAATCCCCGCCGCAATTGCGGCGGGGATTTTCCATTCTACCCTTGTTCGATCTTCCCTGGTTCGTTTCAAATCTCAAATTCTTTTTGAGCGGTTTGAGCGAAATTATCTTACAAATTTCTCTTACAATTGTCAAACCTCTTATTTTTTAAGTTCAATGGAAATTGAATAGTATAAAAAACATTATTCTCAAAAAATAATAAGCAATTCGTTTGAGATTTGTTTTATATTACCAGATTTAAAGTTGTAATTATGTATTCTACAATACATAAAGTAAAAATAAACTTGTGCGATTCGTGCGGTTTATGTAAAATAGATTTGCTTCACCAAAGCGTCTGTTACAGAGAATCGGATCAGACTTAAGTTTAATTATAAAATGACAAAGTTAAAGTGTTTAACAACCAAAGAAGTTGCCAGATTGTGCCGAGTCAGCGACGCGACGGTTAAGCGTTGGGATGACGCGGAACTTTTGCAGTCCGAGCGGACACAAGGCGGACACAGACGGTTTCGCGCCGAAGAAGTTATTCGTTTTCAACGCGAGCAGCAACTTGGATTAAAACAAAATCACGGCGATGAATCTGTTAGATTGGCTGCCAACCGGCAACATACAACTAAAAAACATACCGGTTCGTCGTTCTTTCATTCGTTAATCTCAGGTTGTGAAGAATCGGTTTCAAATATTTTGATCACCGCGCATCTGGACGGCACACCGCTGGCAACAATTTTTGACGAAGTAATTTGTCCGGCGATGAATCTTATTGGTGAACTGTGGTACAAAGGGGAAATCAGCGTTACGCAGGAGCATCTCGCCACTCGCGTCGCTCAAAACGCAGTTTATAAACTACGCGGAATGCTTACCGTTCCGCAGGTAAATAACGAGTTGGCAATGTGTTGCGCGTTGGAAGGCGATTTTCACGAATTGCCGACGCACATGGTGCAAATTACGCTTGAAAACGAAGGTTGGGAAGTGATGAATTTCGGAGCAAACACGCCGCTTTATTGTCTGGCGGAAGAAGTTCTGCGACATTCACCCAAGATTGTTTGCATTTCCGCCGCGGTTCTCAATAATTTGGAACGTCTTTCACGCGATTATAAAGATTTTACAGAGCAAATTTTCAAATCGAAAACTTCAATTGTGATCGGAGGTTGCGTTTTTGAAGAAAAGCCAATTCGTCAGCGTTTTCCGGCAGAATTTTATGCCCGAAGTTTCGGTGATATTGTCGGCTTTACTAAAGGCATATTGCCTTCTGTGTAAATTGTTCCCGCCAACTTTTAAGGATTTCTTTATACGTTAAAACTCAAATCATTAATGATCACTCCGATTTGGCTTCGGCTTCTTCCGCCAAAGCATTTTCGTATTTGATACCGACGCGCAACCGGCGATAGATACTCATAAACTGATTTGCCAGCCACGGAATTGCGAAGAAAGCCAAAATATAACCGCGCCAATCGTCAATCAAAAGCTGAAAACCCGTTAGAATCAAAAATAAAAGCGTAACCCAATGGCTGAAACAATATTCGCAGGTAAAAACATAGAAAAATTTGCGCTTCGGGAGTGTTTCACAGCTTTTACATTGATCCGCGCAATAATTGCGCCATTCGCTGAAAATTTCTTCCTGCGTAACCGTCCAGGCAACCGAACCGACGACCATTGATAAAATGACGAGCCAAAATATTTGCGCGGGAATTGACATAATTTAAAAGTATTTTGCGGCTTGCAACTGCAAAAAGCAATGACAAGCCGCAAATTTAAATCAGAAATAAGATTATTGTTTTCCTTCTAAAAACGCTTTCAAGCGACGCGAACGCGACGGATGGCGCAATTTTCGCAACGCTTTGGCTTCGATTTGTCGGATGCGTTCGCGTGTTACCGCAAAATGTTGTCCCACTTCTTCGAGCGTGTGTTCCGAGCCGGTGTTTCCGAGTCCGAAACGCATTTTGATAACTTTTTCTTCACGCGGCGTCAGCGTCGCTAGAACTTCGTCGGTGATTTCCCGCAAGTTTGAAAAAGTAACCGATTCAGCCGGATTCATAATTGATTTATCTTCAATAAAATCGCCGAGATGCGAATCTTCTTCTTCGCCAATCGGCGTTTCCAAAGAAATCGGCTCTTGCGCGATTTTTAATACCTTTCGCACTTTGGAAACCGGGATATCCATTTTCTTAGCAATTTCTTCGCTCGTCGGCTCGCGCCCGAGTTCCTGAACCAAAGCCCGCGACGTGCGAATCAATTTATTGATCGTTTCGATCATATGCACGGGAATCCGAATTGTTCGCGCTTGGTCGGCGATTGCCCGCGTGATTGCCTGACGAATCCACCACGTTGCATAAGTCGAAAACTTATAACCGCGCCGCCACTCGAATTTGTCAACGGCTTTCATCAAACCAATGTTGCCTTCCTGAATTAAATCGAGAAACTGCAAACCGCGAT
>JBDTSO010000038.1:0-12464 GCA_039931085.1 Acidobacteriota bacterium
TGGCGAAAAGTGCGCCGAACGTAATAAAATCAACATAGATCGCCGGATGATTCGGAAAAATCAAACGCCAGCCTTCGCGGAAACCGATAATATACATCGCCGTCGCCAAACCCTGCGACAGATAAAATGGAATGCCGATACCGCCGCCGACTTCCAAACCGAAAGATTGCGAAATAATCGAATACGCGCCGCCCGCGCCGAGTCGAATATTGGTGATAATCGAACTCATCGAAAGGGCGGTGCAAGCCGAAATCGTGAACGCCATCGTGATAATCAAAAGTGCGCCGGCGAGTCCTGCATTGCCGACCACCGCACCTTCGCGCAAAAAAAGAATCACGCCGAGAATCGTCAAAACCGTCGGCGTAAAAACTCCGCTGAATGTTCCGTATTTTCCGCTTTGTTCGCCTTTCCTTGATTTTTTGCTGTCAATATTGGTCGTTTGCGGTTCGGTTGTCAGAGTTTCATCTTTCATTGTTTTTTCGCGCCGGCTGATTCAAAAAAAATTTAATTATCTTCGACTTTCATAAAATATCGCTTCAATTCGTCAATCGCGCCCGGCACAATCGAAGCCTTAATTTCGTCTTCGTCCTTCATTTTCTCGCCCGCGCATTCGATACAGCACGGTTTGAGATTTTTATTGCCGCTCATCGCATTTTGTCCCGAAGCCGAAACCCAAACGGGCGACTCGCATTTCAAACAATCGGCGCGAATGCTGCCATAAACCGGGCGCGACATTCCTTCGGTTTTAGCGCAAACTAAAATGTCTATCTCGTCATCATTTTCTTCTTTCATAAAAAATTCTCCGTCTTTAAGAAACAAATTTTTCTCTAATTTCCGGTGTCGGCATCATACACGCATCAGTTTTACCGAACATTGCGTAGCGATACTTGGCAAAGAGTTTGTAAAAAAAATCTCTAATAAATTTCGGAACGACGATGAAGCCGTAAAGCAAAAACCACGCACCGTTTAAGCTCCGCGCAATCCGCAAAGCGGCAGTTGAATAGGTGAAAGCCGCGCCGTTTTCAATCAAAATAACCGAATCGGTTTCGGCTCTGATTATTTTATATTCGTTCAGCATATTTTGAGCGATTTCCGATTGCAGCGGCGCGAATTTAAAGTAGTTTTCAGCGTCGCGCTCAATAATAAAATTCACCGAATTGCTGCAGAAATTACAAACTCCGTCAAACAAAATAATTCCGTTCATACAATTAATTATAGCGCAAAACTATGAACTTGTTATAAACTTTATTTGTTATGAAAAATTTATTTCATTTAGCATTTCCCGTGCGAGATTTGGAAGAATCAAGAAAATTTTACGGCGAAACTCTCGGCTGCGAAGAAGGCAGAAGCTCCGCCGACTGGATTGATTTTAATCTTTTCGGACATCAAATCGTCGCTCACCTCGCGCCCGAAGCCGCCGGCATCAGACACAAAAACGAAGTTGATGCCGATCACGTTCCCGTGCCGCATTTCGGTATCGTTTTGCCGATGGACGAATTTAAAAGTTTTGCCGAAAAGTTAAAAAGCAAAGAAGTTGAATTTATTATTGAGCCGAAAACTCGTTTTCAAGGCGAAGTCGGCGAGCAGGCGACGATGTTTTTTCTCGATCCGTCTGGAAATGCGCTTGAATTCAAAGCGTTTGCGGATTTTTCGCAGGTTTTTGCCAAATAAGAGATTGCCTGCAAAATATACGAAATAAACTAAAAAAAATGATTTATGTTTCGTGGTTTTTTTGTGTTTCGCGGGCAAAAAAGATTTATGAAGTTATCAAAGTTGAGTTTTTTATTATGTTTTGTGTTTTTCCCGTTTTCCGTCTATGCACAGAAAACGCAAAGATACATTGCCGTGACGATTGACGATTTGCCGGTTGTTTCAACTCGCAGAGATTTGAAAAATCGGCAGGAAATAACTCGTAAACTACTCGCGCACATTGCAAAGGCGAAAGTTCCGGCAATCGGTTTTGTCAACGAAAACAAACTCTACACAAACGAAAAGCGCGACGAAGCGCAGATTGATCTGCTTCGTTCTTGGCTCAATGCCGATCTCGAACTCGGAAATCATACTTTTTCGCACGTCAATATCGCTGATGTTTCGCTCGAAAAATACGAAGAAGATATTTTGAAAGGTGAAATTATCACGAAGGAATTACTGGCGGCGAAATCAATGAAAATGCGCTATTTTCGTCATCCTTATCTTTGGACGGGATTAAGTTTGGATGTGAAAAATGACTTGGGCGCGTTTTTGAGTGAACATAATTACACGATTGCGCCCGTTACGATTGATAATTCCGACTGGATTTTCTCAGGCGCGTATGACAAGGCTTTTGACAAAGGCGACAAAAAGTTGATGAAGCGAATCGGCGCGGCGTATGTTCCGTATATGAATGCGAAAATGGATTATTGGGAACGCCAGTCGGTCAAACTTTTCGGGCGCGAAATCAAACAAACTCTGCTGATTCACGCTAATTTTATCAACTCGGATTATTTTGACGACATCGCCAAAATGCTGGAGAAAAGAAATTATCAATTTATTACGCTCGAAAACGCGCTGACCGACGAAGCATATAAATTGCCGGACACTTTTGTCAAAAGAAACGGCATTTCGTGGCTTCACCGCTGGGCGATTGCGAAAGGCAAAGAATATATTTTGCCCGATGAGCCGAAAGTTCCCGAATTTGTGATGAAAGCCGCCGGAGTTGATTCTGAATAGATGAAAAAAGCTGGAATTGTTATCATCGGCGCGGGCGTGGTCGGCGCGAGTGTCGCTTATCATTTAACGGAGCGCGGCGCGAAGGATGTTTTGATTTTAGAACGTGAATCACAACAAGGTTTTGGTTCGACGGGCAAAGCGACGGGTGGTGTGCGGGCGCAGTTTGAAACGGAAATCAATATCAAGATGTCGCTTTATTCCATTGATTTTTTTGAGAATTGCGATTTTGATTGCGATTACGAACCTCGCGGCTATTTGTTTTTTGCGACGGACGAAAATCAGTTTGATTATTTGAGGCGCAACGTCGAATTTCAAAAAAAACTCGGTGTGAAAGATGTCGAAATTGTTGATAGACAAGCGATTGCCGAAATTTGTCCAATTTTGAATGTCGGTGATATTGTCGGCGGAAGTTTCGGAGGACGCGACGGTTTTATCAATCCGCTTGCCGTGATGAACGGTTTTACAAAAAAAGCTCTGGAAAACGGCGCGGAAATCGAGTTAAATACGCAGGTTTTAGCAATCGAAACCGAAGGCGGAAAAGTAAAATCAATTTTAACGAACAAAGGTGAAATCGGATGTGAAAAAGTAGTTTTATGTTCCGGCGCGTGGGCGCGTGAACCGGCGCAGACGGCGGGAATTGATTTGCCGGTTACGCCGCAAAAACGGCACATAGTTTGGGCGAAAAGCAAAAATGAATTGCCGAAAAATTTGCCGATGATAATTGACATCGGAAGCGGTTTTCACTTTCGTCCGGCGCGGGATTTTAATGATGCGACCGCGAATTTGGAAAATAATGAGGTGCTTTTCGCTTATCCTGATCCTGCCGAAGAACAATCATTTAACACTGAATTCACTGAATCTTTCATTGCAAAAGTTTACGAAAAGGCACGGCATCGTTCGCCCTTTTTATTTGAAACCAGACCAATGCGCGAAAAATGTCGTGCCGGACTCTATGAAAATACGCCCGATCATCACGCGATTTTGGGCGGATGTTCAGTCGAAGGATTATATTTTGCCAATGGCTTTTCAGGACACGGCGTGATGCACTCGCCTGCGTCGGGACGCGCTTTGGGCGAAATTGTTCTTGACGGCAAAGCCTCGTTTTTAGATGTTTCGTGTCTGAGTTTCGAGAGATTTGCAAAAGGTAAACTTTTGCACGAAACCGCTTTTATATAAAAAGCCGCAGCCAAATTGACTGCGGCAAATGGAATTTATGAACCCTTAATCAAAGCAAACTTCCGGCACATTTTCCATTGTATTTCTGACGAGCATATCAACGACCGGAACAAAATCGTGATTATTTTCTTCCCAAACTTTTAATTGTTCATCGGCGGAAGTTCCGCGATCTAAAATCGTGTGAATATGTTCGATTTCGTGGCGCGAACCCAAATCATCAACCACTTCGTCAACAAATTCGAGCAGCTCACGAATCAAATCCTTGACCGGCACTTCTTTTTGTTTACCTAAATCGAGCAGGTTGCCTTCGAGTCCGTAACGAATGGCACGCCATTTGTTTTCCTGAATCAAACGACGGTGATAAAGCCTGAAGCCGAGATTTTTATCAAGCAAAACCGTGATTTTGGCGACAATCGCCTGAAACAGCGCAGCAATCGCAATCGTGTCGTCAACGCGCGTCGGAATGTCGCAGATGCGAAATTCCAGCGTCGGAAAATTCGGATGCGGTCGAATGTCCCACCAAATTTTCGTTGCATCCTGCATACAATTCATCTTCACGAGCAGATCAATATATCCCTGATACTGCTGATATGATTCAAAATGATCGGGAATATCGGTGCGCGGAAATTTTTTGAACACTTCCGAACGATAACTTTTCAGCCCGGTGTTAAAGCCCAACCAGAACGGCGAAGAAGTCGTCATCGCCAAAACGTGCGGCAGAAAATAACGCGAGGCATTCATAATGTGAATGCGGCGGTCTAAATCGGCAACGCCGACGTGAACGTGAACGCCGAAAATCAGCAGCGAACGCGCGACCATTTGCAGTTCCTGAACGAGTAGTTTGTAACGGTCGTGTTCGTAAATCGTCTGTTCAGACCATTTGGAAAAAGGATGCGTCGAAGCAGCAGCGATGACCATCCCTTTTTTTCGCGCCAGAGCGGAAATCACACTTCGCAATTTGGTGATGTCTTCGCGGGCTTCTTGAATATTGGCACAAACACCTGTGCCGACTTCAATCATTGACTGAATCATTTCGGGTTTTATCTTTTCACCCAAAAGCAGTTTGCCTTCGTCCAAAATTTCAGAAACGTGCGATTTCAACTCCCGCGTTTCGGGATTGATAATCTGAAATTCCTCTTCGATGCCCATTGTAAATTGGTCAAACATAATCTCCTTTTTTAATGGTAAATGAAGAGGTAACTTAACTCCTCCCATTCACCCCTTCATAATTATTCCAAATGTAATTCTTTTTTAAGTATCGCTTCGTTTTTTTCCGAAATTGCCTGAAAGCGAATGTCGATGCCGTGTCCGGGATCAATATAAGTTACTACGCCGTCCAACGCGATGTCCTGCCCGCCGATTGACATCTTCAAAAAAAGAGGCGTTCCGATTTCAAATTCGGCTTTTGTAATCATATATAAACCGCCGATGCCGATGTCGCGCGTGTTGGCGATAGCCGTCGTGTCGCCGTCGCTGTATTTTATATTGACAATCAATTTTTTTCTGTCAGAGCTGCGTTTTTCAGAAGGCGAAAGTGCTTCGTTTGCGTCTTTTGGTAACATTTCAGACCTCTCCGGTTTCGGATATTGGAAAACTTCACTATCATTTTAACTATTTTTCGCAGATTTGAAAGAACGATTTTCAAAATTTAACGATTTGTCCTTTTCGGGAAAAGTTTAAAGCTGTTTCCAAACAAAACATTTGAATTAATTTTGATGTCGAACGATAATTCCGTGGAAAAAGCCAAAATATTTTGTAAATATATTAGCACAGCAAATAATTAATCGCCTTGCATTGTGGGGCAAGGCGCAAAAATACAATTTTGGATTGAGTAAGCCGGGATCAGCGGAAAATGATGAAATATCGCATTATTTACAGATGATTTGCGCTCACCGATTCTTTTTTGTTTTTGAATTCGTCTAATACATCAAAAACCTGAAGCGCATATTTGACGTTGCCGAATGGTGCGGAAACCTGAACGCCCTGAATCAAATCTCTGACTTCCAAAAGCAATTCACGCGCGATCAGCAAACCTTCTTCGCGGGCGTGTTCTTTAGAAATATCAGAGGCTTTTCTCATTCTGTCCAAAATTTCCTCAGTTACGACCACGCCCGGAACTTCATTGTGCATAAATTCGGCGTTGCGGCTCGAAACGAACGGGAAAATTCCGGCGATAATCGGAATACGGCAATGTTCGATTTTTTTGAGAAAATCGCGCAGTTGTTTTGTGTCATAAACCGGCTGTGTGATGGCATATTCCGCGCCGGCTTCGACCTTCCATTCAAAGCGTTTAATTTCTTCGTCCAAATTTATTGCGCCCGGATTGACACCGACGCCGATAGAAAAAGCCGTCGGACAGCCAATCGGATTATTGCCCAAATCCAAACCGTGATTGAGTTTATTGACCATATTCGTCAACCCGATTGAATCAATGTCAAAAACTGCCGTCGCGTCCGGGTAAGTTCCCATTTTCGGCGGATCGCCCGTAATAATTAACAGATTGTGTAATCCTAAAGCCGCCGCGCCGAGCAGATCGGACATCATTCCGAGCAAATTACGGTCGCGGCAGCAGTAATGCAGAACAGCTTCGATGCCGACTTGCTGCTCGACTAAAATCGCCGTCGCCTGTGCGCTCATCCGCGTTTGCGCTCGCGGTCCGTCGGGAATATTTACCGCATCAACTCCGGCATCAACCAAAAGCCGAATCGAATCAAGAGTTTTCGCCGCATCACAGCCTTTTGGCGGCAAAACTTCAACCGACGTTACAAACTCGCCGCGAGCAACTTTGCGAGACCATTTTGAACGATCTTCCACCGGAACAACTTCGATATCAACCGGCGTAAGTTCTGTAACTTTCGCGCTTTGAGTGATATTTTGATTAGTTTTTGCTTGACGCGGACTGCTTGCGCGAACCGAATCGGCAATGAGTTTGATGTGCTGCGGAGTCGTTCCGCAGCAGCCGCCGACAAAACTTGCGCCCGCTTTGATAAAACGCCTGGCAAATTTCGACATATATTCGGGCGAAGACATATAAAATTGCCGTCCCTGCACATCTCGCGGGAGTCCGGCATTCGGCTGTGCGGCGAGTTTTTTCGTAGTCGCGCCGCGCATTTTTTCGAGCGCGGTCAAAATATGTGTCGGACCGACTCCGCAATTCAAACCGATAACATCCGCGCCGTATTGATCTAATCTCTGCGCGACAATTTCCGCGTCGGCACCGAAAACGGTTTTGCCGTCGGTCTGAATTGTCATCTGCGCGATAATCGGCAAATCGCACAATTCTTTGACAGCTATAATCGCTTGCTGAATTTCAGACAAATCGGAAAAAGTTTCCAGAATAAAAAGGTCAACGCCGCCTTCTAACAGCGCGGAAATCTGTTCGCTGAACATCGTCTTTGCTTCGTCAAACGAAGTCGGACCGTAAGGCTCAATGCGGAGATCGAGCGGACCGATTGCGCCCGCGACAAAAATATCTTCGCCCGCCGCTTCGTTCGCTAATTTCGCGCCCGCGATATTGATTTCGCGCAGTTTATTTTCCAGTCCGTATTGCTGTAATTTATGCCGCGTCGCGCCGAAAGTATTGGTTTCGATAACGTCCGCGCCGGCTTTCACATACTCGCTGTGAACTTCGCGCACAATGTCCGGCTGAACTAGATTGAGTTCGTCGTAACTGCGGTTGATAAAAATTCCTTTGTCATAAAACCGAGTACCGACTGCGCCGTCAAAAACGTAAACACTGTCGGAATCTAAAAGTTCTCTAAAGTTTTTCATAACGATAAATTGTTCGCAGTCTGCCGTCTGCCGAGAAGACAGGATGCAGCAAACATCAACAAACTGCGAACAAAACTAAAAAATTCTCGCTTGCTAAACAGCCGCGAGAATTTCTTAAAATCTTTGGTTTGCTGTTTAGCTGATTATTTAACGTGGTCGCAAGTTGCTTTAACTCACCACGAAGTATTAAAAATAGATAATGCGACTTTAACGGATAACTGTCAAGCAGCAAAAATAATTTCCTGAAGTTTTGATCTGATTTAAATTGTCGAACAATGCGTATCAGGTTTTACAAACCGAAGAAAAATTGTTAAGAGAAAGCATTTTTTAACTTATGCCGTAGTGATTTCACATTACAACTTCAACCCGCATTATTTAAGGCAAATTAATTTTAGAATCAATCAATAAAGGCTAATCACGCTTCAAGTTTTTCCTGTGCGCGGCGGACGAATGTTTTCAGCATTTCAGCGATTTTTTTGGTCATTTCGCTGCTGATAATTGATTCGCCGGCAAGTCCGGCGAGCAGATGCAGTTCGCGGGCGGAATCGCGCCGCATTTCAACGGCTTGCGTGAACTGCACGAGCGTCAAATCCTTGCCTTTTTCGATAAATTCCGCCGCATAACGCAAAAGATTTTTTGTTTCACCGTTGACCGGAATCCATTCGATTCTTTCTTCGTCATTTTCCGCCAATTCGACGGCAAATTTCTGCATCATCGAACCAATGATTGGAATTTCGGCGCGAATCGTCCAATGTGCGATACCTTTTGCGTCCGTGTGAATACTTTCGACGCTCGGCATCAATTCGACAAAATTTTTGATGTCGCTGAAAAACTCGCGCACCCTTTCCAAACTCGTTTTAACTTCGACTTTATCACTGTATTTAGCGTGGATTGTGAACATATTTTACGGATTGTTTAGTATTTTGTCTTTTTATTATCTGCTTTTGAGAAATGAAAGTCCATAACGAAATTTGCTAAGCGGCAATATTAAATGAAAAATTGCGATTGCGATTACCGGAAATCAATCATTGTGTTTTCGGCTTTGAAATTCTTTGTAATAATCATTGATATAATCCTTCATCCAAAACTGCCACCAGCCGAAATCAAATTTTTTCGCTTCGTCAACCGCCTGTTTCGCCGTGTAATCGTCGTGCGAAATGCGATAAACTGCGACGACTGTGCCGGTTCTGTCCGCGCCGCGTTTGCAATGCACAAAAACCGGCTGATTTTCCGGCGCGTCAATTTGTTTGATAATTTTTTCGATGTCGGCAGGTTTCGGTTTAAACCAATTGCTTAAATCAACCGCGATAAATTTGACACCGGCATTTTTCGCCCAAATCGCTTCCTTCTCCGACAACTTATCTTCGCCGCGCAAATCAACAATCGTCTTGACACCCATTTTTGCGAGTTCTTTCACACCATTTTCCGTCGGCTGCGCGCCGCGATAAAAATTTGCATTGACCTGCACGAAATTCGGCAAATCCTTGGTTTCGACCGGCTTTTGCGCGTTGACAAAATTAGTGGAGGCGATGATAAATAATATTAATAAATATTTGATTACAGGTTTTATAAACATTTTAGTTGCCATTTTATTTTAGCTGACTTTCTTTACTTTTATCACAAAATCAAGATTGTTGGTTTCTTCATCAGAGAGAACTTCTATATCCTGTTCATCGTCAATGAATGAAAAATCTTTAGTTTCGTTAATTTTCCTGATTCCGTCTTTAAATTTACTTTGATTGTAAATTTCGCCTTCATTCAAAGCTAAAATTTTCCTTAATTTTTGCGCCTTTTCTTTTTCAACTCCGACAAATTCTATTTTTCTTATTTTAAATGCTTTGCCTTCGTCAACTACACCTTTTATACTTACAATTCCATCCAGACCCTCAGTTATCGGTTCTATATACTCGACATCAAATTCGGCATTATATAGAACGTAACCTTTATCCCAATAAACTTCTTTAAGTTTTTCGTTAAAGAAATTTACTAGAGTTTTTCCGTCAGCGATATCGCCGGTTTTTAGCTTTAACATTTCCAAAATTTCTTTTTCGGTGAAAATCTTTGCGCCTTTGATTTCAATTTCTCCGAATCGGTAACGAATTCCTTCTTCAACTTTGATTGTTACCACATAATAATCATCAACGAATCGCGGAGAAATTTGTTCGATTTTGGATTTAAAGTAACCTTTGCTGAACATAAAATTGCGAAGGTTTTTATTCGCGCAGTATTCATAATATCTCTTATCAAAGTTAATCCAAGATTCTTCCAAGCATTGCTTCATAACTTCGACGAGTTCTTCATTAGTGGAATTTATGTTGCCGACAAAGCGAATTTCCAAAACCCTGACAACTGCATCTCTTTTGACGGAAAAAATGAGATTCATCCGGTTTTTAGGAAGTTTTTCTCCGAGCGCGACAACCTCCGCTTTGAGATAACCTATGTTTGCCAGCCATTCTTTGAGAAGTTTGATAATTTTTTCTGTCTTTTGAGTGTTGAACTTTTCATCAGCCGCAATTCCCGCCTTACTTTCGCGGAGAATTCTTAAAAATGTGCTTGCGTAAATAGGTTTCCCAATCGAAGAGTCATAATGTTCGTAATCCGAATCCAACCCTTCGAATCTAACTTCGGCAATTACGGTTTCACCTTCTTTGAAGGGCAAAGAGTTAGCTTTTGAGAGTAAAATCTTTTGCGGAGAATTTAAATTTTGAGCGCGAATCCCGACAAAATTAAAGGCAAAGAAAATCACGAAAACAGATAAAGAAAATTTACAGAATTTCATAAAACTCCTTTCGAGGTTTTGGTTGATAAAAGTTCCAAAGATTTGTTTATTTCTAATTCTTTCAGATGCCTGATTTTTGCTAATCGTTTCCTCTGCGAAAGTTATGGTTTCAGCGTTCAGCCGGAAGACTAACCCGAAGCATTTCAAGACTTTTGTCAGCATCAATCAAATATTCTTTATCGGCGGGCAAAACAAAACTGCCGCCTTTTTCCACAAAATAAGTTTCTACTTTGCCATCGGAAAGACGCAGATTGCCTTTGAGAACGAAAAAGAAAAGAAATTCGTCTGAATGTTTGACGGAAAAACGCGAATCGGCAATCGCCCGAAAAGCGCGGACATCGGCTAATCCGTCGGTGGCTTGTTTAATTCCCGTGTCGCGCGTTTCAAATCCTTCGATTTCGGAAGTTTTCCAAACTGATTTTTCAGCATTGTGATGAAGAAAACTCTGTTCGCCATAGATTTTATCCGGCACAATCTCCGCATTCGGCAGCGGCAATTCGTGATCGGCAAAGGTTTCGTGAATCGCCGGACAGCCGATTTCCAAAACTTCAAAATTCGCCGACGTTTCCAAAACGCGATGACGAATTTCCGGCGGCTGTAAAACGCAGTCTCCGGCATTCATTGTAAACGGTTCGCCCTGATCTTCATAAACAAGACGCGCCCAACCGGAAATACAGTAAATCATTTGAAAACGGACTTTATGAAAATGAACATAATCGGGAACGTCGCCGCCTTCGGGAATGGAAATGTGCGATGCAACGAATCTGCCGCCCAATCTCGACGGAATTAAATCACGATAAAGCATTCCGGCGCGCCCTTCGCTCCACGCATTTTCGTTTTCCAGTTTCGAGATAACAAATTCATTAACTGCTTCGGGAATTTCAACCTTTGATTTATCATCAACCAAAACCATGCGAACACCGTCCGGCGAATAAATTTCGCGCACAGTTTCGACTGAAAAATCGCCGATCAGATGAATTGTCAGCGGTTGATTTTCATTTGAATTTTCCAGCCGCAAATTTACGCCGTAACCCGAAATAACAGCAGTCGAGGGCGCGTCTGCCGGAAAAATCATCTCGACGCGAAAGCCGAGTTTTTCAACAAAAAATTCGAGCGAACGATCAAAATTTTTGCACGGCACAACGATTTGTGCTGAACGAATTTCATCTTTCATTATTAAATCTTAAAAATCCAAGCCTGATTCGTGCTGATCGGTCCGGTTTCGCGTGTGCCGTTCCCGTAACCGCCGACAATTAAAGCGCGTTCGTCGTCAAGCAGCGTAACCGAAGCGTAATGAAGCGGCGCACCGAATTCGCCCGCGGTTTTTGTAAATGTATTTGTGTTCGGATCAAAAATCTCCGCGATTTCGCCGCCGCCGCCGATAAATACTTTGCCGTTTTTCAGCAGAACCGCGCCGCCTTCGACTTTGAAACGCGCTACATTCATATCGTTGGTCGGCGTAAATTTGTTGGTTTTCGGGTCAAAAATCTCCGCTGTTTTGTGTTGTCCGTTCCAATCACGATTGTCAGAACCGCCGAAAACGAGAACGCGCCCATCGGCGAGCAAAACCGAATCGTGTTTGTAACGCACGACATTCATCGAATCGGTCGTTGTGAATTTGTTTGTTGCGGGATTGTAAATTTCCGCGCTCGATAAAATTTCTCCGCGATTCGCCGCGCCGCCCGTCAGTAAAATTTGCCCGTCCGCCAACTTTGTCGCCGCCGCGCCGATTCGCGCCGTTTGCATCTTTTCGATTGTCGAAAATTTTTCCGTTTTCGAATCAAAAAGTTCGGCATCGTTCAAACCGTGTTTTCCGTCCGAACCGCCCGCGATTAAGACTTTGCCGTTGTCTAAAAGCGTTGCGATATGACCGGAAAGACGGTTGTGAGCGTCGCCGATTGGCGTAAAAGTTTCGGTGTTCGGATTATAAATTTCCGCGCTCGATTCGGGTGCGTCGCCGTTTGACCAGCCTCCGACAATCAAAATTTTCCCGTTCGGAAGCAGCGTCGCCGTATGTCCGACACGCGCA
>JBDTSO010000039.1:0-12412 GCA_039931085.1 Acidobacteriota bacterium
CTCGACGAGATTGACCGCGAATACCAGCAGCAGATTCGCCGTCTGATTTATCACGATGATTTGACCGGACTTCTTTCGAGCCGTTCTTTTTTCTCCGAACTCAGGCGCGAAGCGGCGCACGCCCAACAGGATAAAAAAACGTTTTGTGTTTTGATGATGGATATTGATTTTTTCAAAAATGTCAACGACACTTACGGACACTTGACGGGGAGTAAAAATTTAGAAGAAATCGGTTTAGCCATCACCCGGAATTTGCGGGTCGGCGATGTCGCGGCACGAGTCGGAGGAGAAGAATTCGCGGCATTTCTGCTCGATGCCGATCTTGCACAGGGAAT
Organism: Acidobacteriota bacterium; assembly: GCA_039931085.1. Classification (GTDB taxonomy): domain Bacteria; phylum Acidobacteriota; class Blastocatellia; order Pyrinomonadales; family Pyrinomonadaceae. Next base: position 336 of record JBDTSO010000039.1, read on the forward strand.
CGTTGCGGCGGAAAGAATCCGCACGGAAGTTGAAGATTATAATTTTAGCATTATTCGACAAGGTAAGGTGTCAGACGCGCATCACGTTACAATCAGCATCGGCGTTGCCTGTTTCCCAAAAGATTCAAAAGACCCGATTGAACTTATCGAAATGGCTGACTCCGCACTTTATCGCGCCAAACGTGAAGGCAGAAATCGCGTCTGTACGTATCAGGATGTAAACATTGAAGAAGTATTGAATAAATTACTGCCGCCGCGCAATGAATAATTTTGCAACTTTTAGTTTCATTTTGACGTGAAAGACGGACGATGTGTGCGTTTGAAATTGAAAACAAACTCGCAGCGTTTAACTAAAAGGACGAAAGGTTTTTTAATGATAAAATAACAGGTTTTTATTTTACCGAACAGACGTTTTTCAAAGCGTTTTGATATAATTTTAATTGTGATTACAAAACTCAATCTTGCCAGCCAGCCGTTTCGCAACCGGACGCTGCCATATATGCTCGCAATGCTCCTTCTGGCTGTCGCCGTGGCGGGTGCGGTGCTTTCTTTTGCCAAATTAAGCGATATTAATAAACGCGACGAACTCGCCAGAGCCGATATTCAAAATATGCAGTCGGAAGTTCAGGAATTAAAAGGCAAAGGCGAAAAAGTTCAGCAGCAATTATCGCCCGAACAGCGCGAACTGCTCGTTGCCGCGCACAAACTCGTGGCGAATAAATCATTCGGCTGGTCGCGTCTGTTTGCCGATTTGGAAGCACTTTTGCCCGGCGGTGTCAGTGTTTCGCGGATTGCCGTTGAAAATATCTACAAAGACGGCGATCAAACCAAAGCCGAATTGGACTTTAGCGTTTTGAGCCGCAATTATCAGAGCGTTATTACGATGATTGACAGTATGAACAGTTCGGGAATTTTTCAAGCCGAATTGCGCGGGCAGGATTTGCAGAAAACAGACCGTTCCACTTATACCGAATACAGCTTGCGCCTGATTTACGCGCCGCGTTACAGTTACGCGCCCGCCGCGCCGCAAAGTGATGTCGCGCAAAACGGAGGCAGTCAATAAATGAACGAAAATTTTGAGCCGAATGAACAGGCGGAAATAAAAAAAGAGCCGGAAATGATTGTCAATAATTACGGTAGTTCAAAAGATGATGCCGTCGTTATCGAAGAAGAAACGCGTACTGTTTTGCTGACCGAAGACGAAACCATCGTTTTTGAAAAAGAGCCGCGCATTGACATCGTGCCGAAAAACCGTCCGCGCAAAGTTTATGCGGGAATGTGGGGATCGCTTGAAATCGCTACCGTCGGTTTGGGAATGCTGGCGATTCTGGCGGTGATAATTCTTGTCGTTTTAGTCGTTCTGCCCGCGCAGAAACAACTCGAAGCCGATAAAGCAAAACGCGACCAACTGGAAACTGAATTAATTTCGTCGCGCGGTAAATACGGAACGATTACTACAACCGAAGCGCGCGTGGCGGAGTTGATAAATAGTGCCAACGATTTTGAATCAAACTATTTGCGGGCAGAGGCGACCGGAAAAACCGAACTTTACCAGCGGCTGAACGGTTTCATCAGCGCGTATAATTTGACCAACACGAGCGGACCGGATTACGCGCCTTTGGAAATTGCGGATAATTCTAACAATAAAAATGAAGCCGAACGCGGCAGAGAAAAATTTCAAAGCATCTTTCCGGGCGTTTATGTAACTACAACCGTCGAAGGATCGTATCAAAATCTGCGGAGATTTATCAGGGAAATGGAAACCAGCAATCAATTCGTCGTCATCAGCGCGGTCGAATTGCAGCCGGCGGAAAATAAAGAGAAAAATGACACGAACACGCCGACACAAGCGTCAATTAACACCGTAACCGTCAATCCGACGAATGAATTCGGCGTTCCGCAAAATCCGGTTCAGCAGACCGTTTCAGTCGCGCCGCAAACAAAAGCCGTGCGCGGCAAAACACACGGCGAAACGGTTACTTTAAGATTAGAAATGGCGGCTTATTTCCGCCGCCCGAATTTTCAGCCGACGGAAGTTGAGGTCAGCACTCAATAGTTTTAAGAAAGATGAAAATTTTTGAAGGAAAAACTCCGACGGAACGGAATAAACTAATCGCGGCAATTGTGCTTGGTGTGATGGCTGTCATTGCGCTGACTTATACTTTTAGCGGAATGTTTTTTAGCTCCAAGAAAAAAACAACCGTTGCCGTCAGCATTTCGCCGACACCGACACCTAAAACATCAACAACGGGCAATCCGCAAAATGCTTCGCTTCCAAGTCAGGACGATCAGATTTTTATTTATACGACCACGCCGGTTATTTATAATCCCGACAAATTCTACGCGCCCGATCCGGGCAGAAATATTTTCGCCTTTTACGAACCGCCGCCGCCGACTCCGTATGTCGCGCCTCCGGTAGTTATTAAACCACCAACGGCTGAACCGCTCCCGAGTCCAACGCCGCCGCCGCCGATTCAGATTGGTTTCGTTACGCCGCAAAGCGTTTATTCCGGTTCAAAAACTTTTCGTCTGGAAGTCAGCGGCGATAAATTTACGCCCGATTCGGTAATTTTATTCAATGGCAGTCAGCTTCCAACGACTTATATCAGCCCGCAAAAACTCGTGGCTGATATTCCGGCAAATCTGATTAGCGATGAAGGCGCAAAGGTTGTTACCGTAATTGCGCCGGGCGGACTTTATTCAAATAATGTTTCGCTCAACGTGCAGGCACCGCCGACACCCGGATTTCAATATATCGGAATGATCGCGCGTAAACGATACAACAACGACACGGCATATTTTCAGGAAGAAGGCAAACAAGTGCCGATCAGCGGACGTTTGAACGACATTGTCGGCGGACGTTTTCGTCTGGTTAGTATCTCGCCGGAGGAAACGATTTTTGAAGACGTTAATCTGGGTTTCAAACACAAGCTCACGCTTTATCGTCCCGAACCCGGACAAAGCTCGACTTATAATAATCCGAACACGCCGCGAACGATTTCACCGAACGGAATTCCGAACAGAGTTCCGAGAGGCGACAACGGAACTCAATTTAACAATCAATATAATCAAACTGTGCCGGCATATACTCCTCCGCAAGTTGAAATTCCGGGCATTCCGAGCAATATCCCGCGTTACAATCCGACACCGCAAAAACAGCAAACGCCTGCGCCGAAAACGAATGACGATGATGACGATGATGGAGATAATTAGTAAAAGTCCAAAGTCCAAAGTCCAAAGTCCAAAGTTAAAGGACAAAGGACAAACAGGAATGTCTCTGATTGCAGTAATGGCGGTGATGACGCTTTTTGCGATTGCGCTGCTCGCCGTCGCGCCGACTGTTCAGCAGGGAATTCAGCGAGAAAAAGAATTGGAACAAATCAGACGCGGCGAAGAAGTCGCCGAAGCGATTAAGCAGTACGTTATATTTTACAGAGGCGCAAAACTTCCGAATTCGATGGATGATCTGCTCGAAGGTCTTCCGCAAGGCACGAAAAAACGTCAGATTCTGCGACCTTCGGCGGCGGTTGATCCGCTTTCGGCGGACGGTAAATGGCTTTTGGTAAAGCCTGAGAGCAAAACATTTATAAATTTCGGAAGGCGCGTGCAGATTTATAATAACGGCGTTTTACCGGCAAGTCCCGGACAAATTTTTGATCGTTACGCTCTTCCTCTGGTCAACATTATTAACACGAAGAGTGACGATGATCTCAAGGTAGCCGATGAAGATGAAACCGATGTTACGACTGAAAACACGCCTTTCATCGGAGTCGTCAGCCAAAGCCGGAGTTCATCCGTCATCTCTTATTACGGCATCGAAAATCACAGCAAATGGGTTTTCACACCGCTTTTCCGCAGCACGGGCGCGTCCGCAGTGAGAGCCGGAAACGGCGGAGGTTCTAATTCCGTGAATTTCGGAAATTCAATTAGTAATCAGCAAAATAGAAAATAGGCAAAGGACGAAATTCCAGATTCCACAATCTGACATCTAATTTATTTTACCTTCTTTAAACTGAAAGTTCGCGCAATCGAATCAGTTTGGTTGCGAATTGAGCGCAATTTACTGCTTTCTCCGTCGAAACGCAGAACATAAACGTCATCGCCGTTTTGAAGAAAATAAAATCTGCCGCTCATATTGCGCCCCGAACGCACGAATTCGTAATTATAAACTTTGCCGTTCATCGCGCCTTTGAAATTTTCCTCTTTGCCGGCGACAAAACCGAGATTAAATTGAAGTTTAGTTTCTTCATCGCGTATCAAATCGTCCAGCGACTGATTCGGACTAAGCGACAATTTACGAATTTCGAGATGTCCGTCCTTTCTGTCGCCATAAACATATTCGACATTCGGACTTGTTCTTGAAGGCGTAACGGTCATCTTCCACGCCGCTTCCGGCAATTCAAATGTGTATTCGACATCCGCGTTATTAAAAGTTTGGCTTTGGGCAAACGCCGAAGCGCACACCAAAAGACCGACGATCAAAGAAAATAAAAAGGAGAGTTTTGTTAATTTCATAAAATTTTTCCTATATCCGTTTAAATAATTATTAAGTTATTTTAAATTATTACGGGGAATTTACCAAATTTTAGATGTGAATTAGTCCTTCATCAGTTGTCTTTCGTTCATTGTTTTTCCTGCTTTGAATTTTAAACCTGACATCATCTCAAATTTACTCCAAAGATATTTTTTTCGTCCTTTTTCGATTTTTCCGCGTCTAACTTAGCGGACGACTTGATTGATAAATTTTAAAGTAATCAATAATTTTTGAGGTGAAATAATGACAGACAGATTTTCTTATATTTATAAAATTACAGTAATTTTTACGCTGTTGGCACTACTTGCGCCCGTTTCGGCAATCGGCGTTAACGCGCAGACAATGCAGAAAACGAGCGCGAAATATTTGACCGAAGACCAAAAAATTCTGCACGTTCTTAACCGTTTGGGATTCGGCGCGCGTCCCGGCGATGTCGCGCGGGTTAAAGCGATGGGTTTGAACAAATATATCGAACAACAGCTTAATCCGTTTTCGATTAGCGACACGCTCGCCGAAGCAAAGGTCAAAAATCTGGATATTTTAACTATGTCGAACGAGGAAGTTTTTGCAAAATATCCGACACCGAAAGCGGTTTTGCAAGCGGTTGCCAAAGAAAACGGTCTGACCAAAGGCGATGTCGCTCAGCTCAAGACGAAAAATAAAAATAACGCCGACGAAATGAACAAAAATGACGCAATGACGGCGGACGGCAAAGCAATGATGCCTGATGAAAAAAATGCCGCAAATGCCGCGCCGATCAACGATGAAGAAAAACAAAAATTGCAGCAGCAAGTTGCCGAAATTTACAAACAAAACGATCTCGGTCGCCCGCCGCAAATCACCCAGCAATTAAACGCTTCGCGCATTATGCGGGCGGTTTATTCCGAGCGTCAGCTTCAGGAACAAATGGTTGATTTTTGGTCAAATCATTTTAACGTCTATGCCGATAAAGCAGCGGTTCGTTGGTTTTTGCCCGAATATGACCGCGACGTGATTCGTCCGAACGCGCTCGGAAATTTCAAGGATTTACTGCTGGCGACGGCGAAAAGTCCGGCAATGCTGTTTTATCTCGATAATTTTCAATCGGTTTCGCCAAATATGCAGGCAAATAATGCCAATCGCAATCGGCAAATGCAAAACGGTCAATTAAATCCGCAACAGCGTGAAAGAGCAAAAGAGCGTTTGGGCTTAAATGATACGGAACTAGATGCGCGTATGAAACAAATGCAGCAGCGTCAGAATCAAGCCAAAAAACAAACACGCGGCATCAACGAAAATTACGCCCGCGAATTGATGGAACTGCACACTTTGGGCGTTGATGGCGGCTACACACAAAAGGACGTTCAGGAAGTCGCGCGTTGTTTTACCGGCTGGACGATTGTTGATCCGCGCGGTTATCGAAGAATGGCGGCGAGTGTAATAAACGGCACGGAAAATAAACGCGCGATGCGACAGGCGAAAGCGTTGGGTTTGCCGGAAGATGCGGAAAGCGGAACTTTTTATTTTAACGAACGCGCCCACGACACGGGCGAAAAAATCGTTCTCGGTCAAAAAATCAACGAAGGCGGAATTAAAGACGGTTTGAAAGTGCTTGATATTTTGGTCAACAATCCGGCGACGGCAAAATTTATCGCCCGCAAATTAGCGGTTAAATTTGTCAGCGATAATCCGAGCGACCCACTTATAACTCGCGTTGCCGATGCGTTTCACAATTCAAAAGGCGACATCAAAACGACGCTTCGCGCACTTTTTACCGACAAGGAATTTTACGCGCCGGAAAATTACCGCGCCAAAATCAAAACGCCGTTTGAACTGGTTATCAGCGCAATTCGCACCGTCGGCGCAGACACCAACGGCGGACAAATTCAGGCGTTGCTGGCGAAAATGGGCGAACCGCTTTACGGCTACATCGCGCCAACAGGTTACCCGGATATGGCGGAAGATTGGGTAAATACGGGAGCGTTGCTCGAAAGAATGAACTTCGCCGTCGCTCTGGCAAGCAACCGGATTCGCGGCACAAAAGTTAATTTATCCCAATATCAAGCCGCCAATAAACAGGAAATTCTCAATAAATCAATCGCCGGACTGCTCGACAATGAAATTTCGCCGAACACGAAAGCGATGCTTTTGAAACAGATTGATCAGCCGTTGATCGAGCCGAAACTTGACGACACGGACGAAGCGATGATGGAAAGTACTTCAATGCAAACCGGACAAGGCGGCGGAAAGCGCGGACTCGGCAGACAAGCCCAACTGCTTCCGCCAAGCGGCGATGCCGAAGTTTTCAAAGTCGTCGGTTTGATTTTAGGTTCGCCGGATTTCCAACGACAATAAAAAGTAAAAAGTAGAAAGTAAAAAGGCAAAAGTAAGAATTTTATAGTTTTAGAGGTTAAAGCAATTATGGACAGAAGATATTTTTTGAAGGCAAGCGGAATCGGTTTGGCGAGTTTTGGTTTGATGAGCGTTGCGCCGACGTTTTTACATCAATTTGCAAGCGCGGCGGCATTGCCGACGAGCGACGGTTACGGCAAAAAGAAAGTTTTAATCACGATTTTCCAGCGCGGCGCGGTTGACGGTTTGAATATGGTCGTGCCTTACGGCGCAAGCGAATATTATGATTATCGCAGTTCGATTGCGATTCCGAAACCGAATCAAACGGACGGCGCGGTTGATTTAGACGGATATTTCGGTCTTCATCCGTCGCTCAAACCGTTTGAAAGTTTCTGGAAAAATAAACAGCTTGCAATCGTGCATTCAGTCGGTTCGCCCGACAACACGCGCTCGCATTTTGACGCGCAGGATTATATGGAATCGGCAACGCCGGGCGTAAAATCAACCAAAGACGGCTGGCTCAACCGCGTTTTGCAAACGAAAATCGAAAAAGACGCTTCGCCGTTTCGCGCCGTCGCGCTAAATCCTCAAGTTCCGCGCAGTTTGATGGGACGTGCGCCGACTATTGCGATGAGCAATCTCGCCGATTTTGCCATCAATGCCGGTGCTTACACGAATTCCGTGCAAGGCGGTTTTGAAGGAATTTGGCAGCAAAAGGCAAATGACAGTTTGGGCGACACTGGCAAGGAAACTTTTGAAGCAGTCAATTTTCTGAAAAAAGCCAATCCCGCGCAGTATAAAGCGGCAAACGGCGCACAATATCCGAACAGCCAATTTGGGCGTTCACTTCTGCAAATCGCGCAATTGATTAAAGCCGGAGTCGGTTTGGAAGTCGCGTTCGCCGAAATCGGCGGTTGGGACACGCACGTCAACGAAGGAAGTTCACGCGGACAGCTTGCCAATATTTTACGCGATTTTAGTCAATCAATCGCCGCGCTCGCCACCGATTTAGGTAAGCAAATGGACGAGGTGATAATTTTAACAATGTCGGAATTTGGCAGAACTGCCAGACAAAACGGCACGGGCGGCACGGATCACGGACACGGCAACGCGATGTTTGTTTTCGGAAATTCCGTCAAAGGTGGCAAAGTCTATGGCGATTGGAAAGGCTTAAAATCCGACCAACTTAACGACGAACGCGATTTAGCCGTTACAACCGATTTCCGCGATGTATTCGGCGAAGTTTCATACAAACATCTCGGAAACAAAAATCTCGATAAAGTATTTCCGGGCTATTCGACAAATGCAGGTAAATTCAAAGGTTTTTTAAGCTGAAGAAGATAGATGTCAGATGTCAGATGTTAGAACCAAAAACTAATATCTGACATCTTTTACCGCTTTTTTCATTGCCAGTTTCGATTCCGCCGCGAATTGTTTTTGGAGCATTCGGCTAAACGGATAACCGAGTTTTGCAAGAAGATGTTTCGGTTGCGAAAAAGCGTATAAATCGTACCAAACGGATTCGTCTTTTTTGTGAAGTTCGACGCTGAAACGCTCTTCGCCGCGTTCGCCGTGTTCGGTCAGCGTCCCGTAAGCGAAGCCGTATTTTTCAATATCGCCATCAGTTTTTTCAAAAACATAAACAATCCGCGCCGCGTTTAGCGACCAAAAACCGAAATGTTTGATAATAATCGCAACGGTTTCTCCAACCTCAATCGGTGTCGTGTTCGGATATAATTTCACCCAATTCAAATCAAACATTTTCCAATTTTTAACGGCTTTAATTGCTTGCCGAAAATCACCTTCGCCGGTTCCGATTTGTATTCGATTGTGGTCAATATTGTAACCGTCGGGCGCGTTGCCGCTGCGCGAAAAACCAATTTCAGAATATGAAAATGATTCGCCGCACTGCTTTTCGATAAACCGCGCGATTGATTTTTCGTCCGGTTCGATGATCAGAAACATTAGTTTTACTGTTTTTTTATCCGAATCGCGCCGTTGACGGTTGTCAGTTTGAGCGTTGCGTTACCGTCGCCCATTTGCGCGGAGAGATTTTGTAATCTCGACGGAGCATTTCTTTCGACGTTCTGCAGAGCAACTTCGGAGTTAAAAGAACCGTAGCCGTAAGAAGCAAACATTTTCAGCGATGAATCCGGCGGAATTGACAAATTTATCGAACCGTTTGACGTGCCGAAACTGTATTGACCGCCGCTTAAAAATTTTCCGTTAAAATTTATCGAACCAGTATTTGAACCGGCTTCGATCTGCCGCTGTCCGACGTTTTTCAGTGTAATTGCGCCGTTGCTGGTTTTGGCTTTAAAAATATCGCCGATTTCGCCGGAGCTAACGTCAAAAGCGATAATGTTTCCGGTCGTGCTTTGCAGCGACATCGCGCCGCTCGAACCTTCAACTGTTACGTCGCCTTCGTAAGTTCTGGCTTCGATTCCGCGGGCGATGTTGTTAAAAAAGATGTCGCCGCCGCCGTTTTCAACCGTAACTTTGGCAACCGAGTCAAATCTCATTTCGCTGGTATTACTTTTGACATTGACAGATGCGCCGCGCGGCACGTCAATTTCAATCGTATCGCCGGAAAGACATTCATCGGGATTGTTTTCTTTATTTACTGCCGGATCGAAACCTAAAATTTTTATCCAAATCGGACCGTCGTTTTGTTTGCCTTTTTCGATAATCGCAAAACCGACCTGACTTCCGTCGCTGACAAAAGCGCGGACTTCGTTGCGTTCCCAACCGTTGACTTTGAGATTTCCTTCAACACATAGTGAAATGTTGACGTTCGCGCTGACTGTAATTGATTTTTCGGCAGGCGTTTCGCTTTCGTTTTTTATCCGATTGGCGTTTTTCCAAACTTTACGTTTGACCGGAACTTCCGGCTGTTTCGATGGAGTTTGGGCGAAAAAAACGGAAAAAGGTGCAAATGCGAAAATCGCAAATGCCAAAACACTTAATTTTATTGAGGATTTACTTTGACGATTCATCTTTCTTTTTCACTTTTAACCCTTTCCACTTTTTCACCTTAAACTTGCCATCAATTCCGACTTTTCCGACACCGAATTTAGCAAATCAATTTTATTTTGATACGAAGCGCGAAGCATTTCTTTAGCGGTTTCATTTTTCGGGTTTTTCTTAACTTCCGTCTGCATTTTTCCGATGGCATCGTCAATAACCGCCAAATCTTTCTCGAAAGCGAACCGCGCCGACGGTTTTAAGGTTTCGTCTTTCCGATTGTCAACTGTTTTTGTCAAAGCCGCAATCGTTTTCAAATAACTGTCTTCGCCCGAAAGATTTTCGCTCGCCATTCGCGGTTCGTAATTCGTTTTAACTTCTGGCGTTTTAATATTTGAATTCGATTGTTTATTGATTTTCGGACTTTCTTTCGCTTTCTCAAATTTAGTTTTTACAACTTTATAATCTCTCTTTTCCGGGTTTGATTCAGTAATTTTTATTTCGGATAAATCAGCATCTTGCGAATTTTGAGCGATATTTGTTTCGGATTTGGAAACGGGCAAAACCGGAATTTGTTTGTTTTGAACATTTTGCGCGACTGATTTCTTCGGTTCATTTGATTGCAGATTTAAAATTCCGATGAAAACCCCGAAGACAACCAAGATACTCGCAAAAGCTATTGAAGTCGGATTTGATACAAAAGCGTAAAGTTTTTCCCAAAAAGTTCTTTCCTTTTTCTCAATCGAATCGTTAATTTTCGACCACAAACGCTGCGTCGGAACGAGCGTATTCAATTCGCTTTCCAGAGCCGAAAACGCGAACGCCGTTTCGTCTTCGGCTTCTGCCAATAAAATCGCGCAATCATCGCACAGCGCGACGTGCCGCGCGACGTTTTCCGACAATTCGGAAGCGAGTTCGCCGTCCAAAAAGGCTTGAATTACCCCGATTTCAAAACATTTATCTCTCATAAAACTTTCCCGATTTTATCGTAATGCCGGACAAATTCCTTTCGCGCCCGCGCAACAAAAGTTCCGATGCTCGTTTCGGTCAGCGACAAACTTTCGGCAATTTCCCGATACGACAAACCTTGCTGTTTCAGCACCAGACAGCTTCGCAGAGGCTCTTTTATCAAACTCAGCGCACGATGAACTTCTTTCGCCTGTTCGCGCTGTTCGAGTTCCTTTTCCGCCGTCAAATTATTGACTTCATCCGTTTCTTTGACGTAATTTTCTTCGCGCGTGTTCGCTCTGATATTTCCGCGAAGCGTGTTTCGCGCCACATTTAACGCCACGCGAATCAGCCACGGACGCAGCATTTCGCCATCGGCAATCGAATCCAAATTATGATAAAGCCGCAAAAAAACTTCCTGCGTAACATCTTCGGCAAGCATCGCATCGCGCACAACCGAATTCGCCGTGCGAAAGACAGTTCGATGGTGAAGCGTGAACGCCTCATCAAATACAATTTTCTCTTTCGCCGTCGCTGTTGCTCGTTCGGACATCGCGTCCACAAAGTTTCTCACGCCTTCATTCATTTTTTTAGCATCAATTTGTGCTTCTACTATTAAATACACCGTCAATGCGTCTTTTGTGACAAAAAGTTAATTGGTAGAATTTCTAGTAAAAATTATTCTTGCTTATTAAGTTTTGAAATTTCCTCGTAACTTACAAAGCGAATAGGGGAAATTTGTTTTACTCTATCAACCTTGATTAAAAATGGCGGTATAGGAACAAACGGTTGAAGATTAGATTCTTCCTTTTTCTGGATTTCTCCAACAATTTCGACTCTGGCAACATAAAAGCCTTTTCTATTATCTTTTTCAAGTAAATTATTGTTAATTTGTTTCAACTCGGTAAAACTTTCAAATTCTTTGCTATTTTCTATTGAATGCTTTGATTTCTCTGAGATTTCTAAACTTGCAGTCGCATAACAATCATTTTCAAAATCAGAAACACGATAAAAGCTTAGATTGTCTTCAGCGAATCCAGCAATATACAAATATGCCTCAATGCGAATTTGTTTAGACTGATAAAGTTCAACATGTTGCGAAATTTCACAAAGTTTAACAGGAGCAGAAAATGGATATAGATTAAAAAGCCAAAAGCCGACGGAAAAAGTAAAAAGTCCAAACAAAACGTAAATTGCTTTTTTCATAAAATTAAAACCTGATCAATTTTGCCATTTGAACCAATTCGTTCGGCAAATCGTTTTCCTGCAAAGTCGAGATTAAAAAGTTGTGGCTATTATC
>JBDTSO010000040.1:0-12342 GCA_039931085.1 Acidobacteriota bacterium
TCCGAAACCAAAGAACAAATGATTAAACAGCTTTCACAATAAAAAGCGTTCCGTCGTCGTTTAAAAATTTTTGTCCGGTAAAATCTGCCACACCTTGGCGAATAAAATCTATCAATTCTTTGGCAGGCAAATTTATTCCTTCTAAAACTCTCTTGGCAAAGCGGTCGTTGCCGTATTCTTCGCCGTTAGAATTTGTGCTTTCGGTGATGCCGTCGGTGTAAAGCACCATTACTTGATTGTCGTCAAACCGGATAAAATGTTGGTGATAATGTGAATCGAAAAACATTCCAAGCGGCAAATCACCGTATTCGACAAAACGATATTCGCCGCTCGGCTTCATCAGCAAAGGCGGATTATGTCCCGCGTTCGAAAAAACGAATGTCCGGTTGGTCGCATCCAAAAGTCCATAAATCGCCGTAATAAATTGGTTATCGTCCACCGAATCCCAAAGCAGGTTTCCGACTTTGGCGAGCGCGATGTGCGGCGCATAACCGACTTGCACGCCGGCACGCAGCGAAGCGCGTAAAAAAGCCATTAAAAGTGCAGCGGGAATTCCTTTGCCAACTGCGTCGGCGACGACAATGCCGATTTGGTCATCGAATACTTTTACCCAATCATAATAATCACCCGAAACTTCCTCAGTCGGAAAAACATATGCGCTGATGTCAAATCCAAAAAGCTGCGGATCAGCTTCGGGAAGAAGTTCGAGTTGGACTTGACGCGCAATTTCAAGCTGCGCCTGCAAGCGTTTTTTTTCGACAAGCTGCTCGTGAAGCTCGACCTTTTCGATAATTATCGCCACCTGCGAAGAAAGAAGCTGTAAAATTGATAAATCATCTTCGGTATAAGAATTTAATTCATCGCTTTCGAGGTCGAATACTCCGATAACTTTATCATTGACGATAATCGGCGCGACCATTTCCGATTTGGTGCGCTGTCTGGCGGGAAAATATCGCGCATCTTGGCTGACATCCGCCGAAATCAGAGGCTTGCCGGTCTGCGCGACATAACCAATAAAACCTTCGCCGAGTTTTAGTCGCGGTTCAACCAATTCAAAACTTATCCGATAACCGCGAATTACTTTTGATTTGAAGGAATAATGGGTTTCACCGTTTTCAATCGCCGATTCGATCAGATAAATTCCCGCCGCATCGTATGGAATCAGCGAATCAAGCGTGTCCATCACGAGAGTTAAAACTTCATCGGAATCGAGCGAACGACTGATCGTTTTTGTAATGTCGAGCAAAAGACGCAGTTTATCAACCACCGAAAGTTGCAAATTCGGCGTAGAAGTTTTTTGGGTTTCTTGAATTTGTTCAGACATATTGTTTAGCGGCGAACTATGAACGGTGAATCTTTAGTGAAAAATTAAAACTTACCACTAATAATTCACCGTTCACCACTGACCACTTTGACTTTGTAATCTTCCCAAAGTCTGGAAATTTTCATTCGATACTCGACGAGATCGCGGCTGACGTTGAAATGCCGCGCGATCTCTCTAGAAGTTTTACCTTCATTTATCATCCGACGCAAGCCGGAATACGGAACGAGAGCTGCCGCACCGACCGAATACGCCGCTTCTTCGTCGTTTCTGCGGTAATCTCTTGCAATCGGTTTGCCGTGTTTGTTGACACTTTCAATTGCCAGACGACTCGGTTTGTGTCCGAGAAAAACGTGACAAACTTCTTCCATCAATGTCGCGTTCTGGCGGTTTTTGCCGTGTGTCGGATTGAGAATTATCAGTTTTCTGCCGTCGCGCAGAGTTTGCGAACACGCGCCGCCCGACCATTTATCTTTGCCTGATCCGAGCAAGTGTGCTTTGGTTTCTTCCGTTAAAAATGGTTCGATTTGTTCAAAAGAAGCAACCAAAAGTTTTGCATATTGCGCCAGTACAAAAGGATTAAGGCGTTCTTCATCGCGCCGCAAACCGGCGAATTCACGCAAACCAATGGCACGTATTTCGTATTCTCTGCCTTTCCTCGTCGGTGGTAAACTTTCCGTATTCACAATGAATATTATACCTGTTTTTTTAACTTCAAAAATTATAATTTGCCGAATTTTATTGACGAAACAGATGAAAAAGAATGTCTATTTAATTTCTTTCCGCGCCTTCGACATCTTCTAGTGCCGAGTTTGAACCATGGTTTTCTGATTTTTTTATCACGCTGAAACTTCCGTCGGTTTCCAAAACAACCGCTTCGACTTTTTCCAACGAACCGATACTTGAGGCTCTGATTGCCGCCAAAATTTCCGATTTCGCCACGCGCTGCTTTTTCATTTTATCGAAAAGAAATTTGTCCTTCTTATATAAAAGAGTCGGTTTTGTCTTAATCAAATCATCTACCCAACTTACCCGAACGGCAAACCACGTGATGGTAAATTGAAAAATAATCAACAGAGCCGAAGCCAAAATTCCTTCAAAAATCACCACATCTTTTGATAAAATGACCGATGCTAAAATCGAGCCGAGCGCGATTGTCACGATAAAATCAAACGCATTCCATTTGGAAAGCGTGCGTTTGCCAGATATTCTCAACGATAGGATTAAAAGCGAATAAGCCAAAAGAGATGTTACAAAAACCTGTAAAATCGCATACCAACTGTCAAAAAACATAATATTTTCCTTTTAAGCGTTTAATTATTTTCGCCTTTTTCATCTATTCTTTTCTTTTCCGCTTCCGATTCTTTCTCTTCCCGCTTTTGGGCATTTTCGACTTCTTCGTCCACCGAAGGTCGCACGACATCAATCAAACTGTTCACGGCATTCAGCAGCATCAAAACTATTCCGACTGCTAAACCCGAAAGTCCGGCGACGAAGGTTATCAGAATGTAATAAATAATTTTAAACCAATTTGCCGGAACCTGATCCGATTCCTGCAAAGGAATGCTCCGAAAAAGCAGCAGAATGCAACCCGACAGCGCAATCGTTGAAAGCAACGCGATTTGCTGAATTCTTTTAAAGAAAACGGCATCGAATTCATCTTCGGTCTGTTTTGTTAAACTGAGCAGTCAGCATCAATGCGATAATCGTCGCTGATGCAGTCACAATCGAAGTGCCCAAATAGCGCGATGAAGAGGCGACCGTTTCCAGCAATTGCTGCGCCTCGTAACTGTTATAAACTTGACCGACGAGCCACTGCCCGCCGAGCGCGATGGCGGCGGCAAGAATTCCTCGGTAAACCGCCTTTTCCGAACCGAAAAAAAGTATGTGTTCGCTTTTATGCTGTTCGTCGGACGGTTTTGATGCGTTATTATCACCCGGGTTTTTCATAAATTCCCTTTGTTCGATGTAAATTTCGCTTTTTCGAGTGTTGCAAAATTCAATTGAAATTACAAAACACGGAATTTTAAAAAAGAAAAACATCAGACGAAAAAAAATTTTCACCTGATGTTTCGGTAGAATTTCGATTGAATTAAACTTCTTTAAATTCTGAATCAACGTCTTCGCTTGAGAGCGCGACGCGGTAATTTTTCGACTGTTTTTGTTTCGTAATCAATAAGTCGTCTTTGGTTTTCAGCAAATCGGCGCGGTTATAGACGGAAATTTCAAAATTATAACCGTGGGTAATCGCGTCTTTCGGACAGGCTTCGACGCAGAAACCACAGAAAATACAACGTCCGTAATCAATATTATAAACCTTCGCGTAGCGTTCATCGCGCCCGATGCGTTCCTCGTAAACCCGCGAATCGGTTTCGGCTTCGATATAAATGCAGTCCGACGGACACGCCGCCGCGCACAAATAACACGCCACACATTTTTCTTTTCCAAGCTCGTCAACGTGAAGCAGATGCTGCCCGCGATAACGCGGCTGAACGGTAACGGGAACATCAGGATATTGCACCGTCCATTTTTGTTTGGGAATTTGTCCGAGCGTGATGCTCATTCCCTTGATTATGGCTTTGGTTGAAATTATTACGTCGCTGATTAATGACATTTTTTTATTGTTTATCTGACTGAATCAATTATATCAATATAAATTCCGCTACTTCAAAAGGAAGATCGAAGATTATTATAACTCTGGGTTAAATCCCGATATTTATTTCTCTTTTGTTAAGGGTTTTCCGATGAAAACAAAACAAAGCATGAGATTTTTCTCCATCACGCCTTTTTGAAAAACGGATTTCTAACGTGGCAGCGCAAAGCTGGAAAATCCGATAATCAGCCAAAATACATAATAAATCAAACCGATTACCAAAAATAATCCGCCGAGTATCATACCGATTATCGCCATAGTTTTTCCGCCATAAGCGTTTGGATCATTGTTGACATTTTTAATTCCGAGATAACCCGTTATCAATGCGCCAATGCCCGTCAAAGGAGAAATATAACAGCACAGCGATAAAATTCCCAAAACTAATGACACAATCGGCAAGGTTTGATTTTGCACTGCTCCGGCAGGCGGCGGCTGAAATGGCGTATTTTGCCCGATTTGCTGGTTTTGCCAATTTGCATCAGGCGCGGGCGGCGGGGTCCAATTTGACTGCTCAATCGGATGGTTGAATTGATCATCAACCTGCTCGGCATACGGAGTGTTTAACGCTTCAGCTTTGATTTCGGCTTCTTCTAAAGGCGAAAACGGTTGATTAAAAGGTGATTGATCAAATTGATTTTGATCTCCGAAAGGCATCGGCTGCGGTTCATCAAACGGCGGATTCGGTTTCTGCGGTGCTTGATAACCGATCATTGATTCCTCAAAAGGCGAAGGAATCGGCGGACTCGACGGATCATTAAACGGAGTGGCTGAATTATCAAACGGCGAATATCCTGAATCAGGTTGCGGCAGCGCGTCTTCTGCTGAAGGTATTTTATCACCGGCGGAAGTATATTTGTCGCTCGAAATTTCCGGGTTAAAAATGTCCGGCGGCGAAATAGTTAGCTTATTTTCTTTCTCCTCTTTCGCCGGTTCGTCTATTTTGTCAGCTTGCGATGAAGAAACCATCGTTTTCAGAAAGTCCGGTTCTCCGGGCGATTCCATGACCTCTTTTTCCTCTTTTTTCGGCGGAGGCGTAATCATCGTTTTAAGCGGATCGGGCGGAATCGCCGAAGAAATTTCGTCTTTTCCTGCTACCATAGTTTTAAAAGGATCAACTTTTGCAGAATCGGAAATCTCAACCAACGGCGTTCCGTCGGTTTGGCAAAATTTCATTCCGTCGGGAAAAGTTCTATCGCAAACCGGACATTTTTTCATCGTTTTAATCCTCTATTGAATAATTTTATAAAGTTACAGAGTTTCAAATAGTTTCAGTAAGTTTTAGTTTCTTAACTTTAAGTACCTTTTGCAACTTTGCAACTTTTATACATTGACTCTCAAACCAATTCAAGTTTGCTGAAAAAATAAGAAATTTCAATCGCCGCGTTTTCGTCCGAATCCGAGCCGTGAACGGCATTTTCACCAATTGAACCGGCAAATTCCTTCCTTAAAGTTCCCTCGTCCGCCTCCGCCGGATTCGTCGCTCCCATCAAATCGCGCCACGCTTTGACGGCGTTTTCCTTTTTGAGTGCCATCACAACGCACGGACCGCTCGACATAAATTCTGTCAATTCACCGAAAAACGGACGTTCTGCGTGAACCGCGTAAAAACCTTCGGATTCCTTCAACGTCTGATGAATAAGTTTCATCCCGTGAATCGTAAAACCCGCACCCAAAATTTTGTCAATGATTTTTCCAGAATGTCCTTTTTTGAAAGCGTCAGGTTTGATAATTCCAAATGTTAAATTGCTCATTGTTTATTGTTTTTCCTATTTGTATTTTATTTTTATTCTCTGTTCGATCAATTCAAGTATCTGCTGTTCGCTTAATTGAGCAGTTTCTTTATATGAAAATGTTTCTACTTGCTCAATTATAAGTTCTATCATCTATTTGTAAATCATATTTGACTATGAAAGATGCGTCGTTAGCCATCTTTCTCATAGCCGATGCTAGTGAATCTACTTTTTCAGAATACTCATTGCCATCTTTATCAACTTCAAATTCACATCCAAGTATTCTCCACATCATAGATTAACTTCTCTATACTATAATTTTATATCTTCCTGAAACGATGTTTGCTAGCTTCGACAACGACGAAAGCTGATTTCAATTCATCTTCATCATATAAATTCAAAATTCTTTCGAGTTCGGCATGAACCTGATTGATATTCGACGGCAAAATACGCAAATACAATACGCCGCTGCGGAAGCCTTTGACAAAAACAAGATTGCCGTAATCTCTGTCGCGTGTAACAAAAATGTGATTCAATTCCAGAGCCTTTTTCAATTTTTTTTCGTCTGAGGCACGCGCCATTCCGAGTTCGACAACGTGCACGACATCGTGTTCTAAACCGATTAAAAATCGCGCCGTGATTTCATAAACATCTGGTCGAGTAATAATTTCACGCGGCAATTTTTATATCTTCCGCCGAAATCAGCGCAATGGCGTAATCAATACAAGCCCTAATACCTTCGGTTTTCAAATCTGGATAATAATCTTGTTTGATTTCTTCAAACGACAAACCTTCATTGATCAATTCCAGAACATTTTGCACCGTGATGCGCGTTCCGGCAACACACGGTGTTCCAAAATGGATGTTTGGATTTACTGTAATTCTCTCGTTCATATTTTAACTGAATAATTCTTTCATTTCCGTTGTGATGCGCGTTGGCTTCAATGTTTCGCGGTCAATCAAACACCAAACGCTTCTTGCTTTTACAAGCAAATCTTCGCCGCGCGTTATTTCGGTAAATCTTTCAAAAGTAACTTTTGTCGCCTCGCCGACCCACGTCGTTGCAGTTATTTCTTCATTTTCAAACGCCTGTTTTCTATAATCAATCTCGTGGCGCACGACCAGCCAATTAAATTTTTCGCGTATTTCTTCGTCGGTAACTGAAAACCAGTGCGCGACGGCAACATCCTGAATCCAACGGACATACGCGACGTTGTTGACGTGACCGTTTGCGTCAATGTCTTCCGCAGAAACGCGGAAAGAATGCGAAAATTTCATTTAGGCTGACACTTTTGAAGCGAGAACTTCCTGCACGGCTTTACCGATGTCGGCGGGCGATTCGACAACGCGAATTCCGGCTTCTTTTAATGCCTTCATTTTTTCGGCGGCAGTTCCTTTTCCGCCCGAAATAATCGCGCCGGCGTGTCCCATTCTGCGTCCCGGCGGCGCGGTTTGTCCGGCGATGAAGGCGACAATCGGTTTTGTTACGTTTTCTTTGGCATATTCCGCCGCTTCTTCTTCGGCAGTTCCGCCGATTTCGCCGATCATCACAATCGCGTCGGTTTCGTCGTCTTCCTGAAATAATTGCAAAGCGTCCGTGTGATTCGTGCCGATAATCGGATCGCCGCCGATGCCAATGGCGGTTGATTGTCCCAAGCCCAAAGCAGTTAATTGTCCGACGGCTTCATACGTTAAAGTTCCCGAACGCGAAACAACGCCGATTCTGCCTTCTTTGTGAATATGTCCGGGCATAATGCCGATTTTGCATTTGCCGGGAGCGATGATTCCCGGACAATTCGGACCGATTAAGCGTGTTTCTTTGTCGCTCAAATATTCTTTAACCTTAATCATATCGGCAACCGGGATTCCTTCCGTTATGCAGACGACGAGCGGCAAACTGGCTTCGGCAGCTTCCATAATCGCGTCGGCGGCAAACGGCGGCGGCACGTAAATAACCGAAGCATTTGCGCCGGTTTCAGCGACGGCTTCTTTGACGGTGTTAAAAACCGGAACGCCTTCGTGCGTCGTGCCGCCTTTACCGGGCGTTACTCCGCCGACAATGTTCGTGCCGTATTCGATCATTTGCTGTGTGTGAAAAGTTCCCTCTTTTCCCGTAATTCCCTGCACAATCAGCTTCGTATCTTTATTAACTAAGATGCTCAAATCTTTGCTCCTTTATAAAATTGCAGTAAAAAATTGTGAATTAAAACGAAAAAAGTATAACACGGCGCAAGATTTTTATTGAAATTGAGTAAAACAAACTTTATCGAAACATTACCGAAAAAGTTATCGTTTATAAAACTGACGAACATTTCCGACAAAATAACAAAAATTATCCGTCGCGCTTAGGTTTTTTATGAGGCAAGTATTTTCATTTTATACGGACGCTTTTCAGATTTCGGTTAAATCCATTTTAGAGTATAAATTGCGGGCGTTTTTAACTTTACTCGGCGTAATTATAGGTGTCGCATCGGTCGTCGTCGTCGGTGCTTCAATTAGCGGATTAAATTCTTATGTTACGGAAAAGATTTCAAAAGTTTTGGGTGCAAATCATTTTATGGTCAACCGAATGGCGCATTCGGGACAGATGGACGATGAAGAATTTGAACGCCGCAATCGCCGAAATAAGAATGTTACGTTGGAAGAATACGAATTTGTTAAGGAAAAATGTAAAAGCTGTTCGGAAATCGGTGCGCAGACTAATTCCGGCGCGGACTTGAATCAGAATGGAATCGAGATGCCCTCTGTTTCCATTGCGGGCGTAACGGCGAATATGCAGATTATCGAAGATAAAACTATTGATCAGGGACGTTTTATACTCGATTCTGAAGTTGAGCGCACGGCAAAAGTCTGCGTGATCGGAACTGATATTGCAGACAAATTTTTTCCGAATCAAAATCCGCTCGGACAAAAACTAAAGATTCGCGGTCTGCCTTTGACCATCGTCGGCATTGAAGAAAAACGCGGTTCGATGTTCGGGCAATCGTTTGACAGAAATGTTTATATTCCGATCAGTTTGCATCTGCAAATGTTTGAACACGGTAATGGAATTCAAATTCACGGCAAAGCCTCCGACCGCGACGCATTGACGCTTGCCATTGACGATGCACGAACAGATTTGCGAAATAAACGCAAACTTCTCGGCAGCGACGAAGACACCTTCGGACTGGTCAACACGGCGGAGTTAGGCAATCAAATTGACGAATTCACTGGCGCGATTGCCGCCGTCGTCGTGCCGATTACAATGATTACGCTGATTGTCGGCGGAATTGTCGTGATGAATATTATGCTCGTTTCTGTTACCGAAAGGACTTTTGAAGTCGGTCTGCGAAAAGCACTCGGCGCAACGCGCAAACAGATTTTGCTGCAATTTTTGATCGAATCGTCATTACTTTGCATTGTCGGCGGGCTTTTAGGATTGCTTCTAGCCGTCGGTGTAACCACTTTGATTACTTATTTTCTGGAAATAACGATGACCGTAACAATCGGTTATGTTTTGATGTCAATTATCGTTTCGAGTCTAATCGGCATCATTGCCGGACTTTATCCGGCATTCAAAGCGGCAAAACTAGACCCGATTGTCGCGTTAACAAAGAACTAACGGAGCGCATGTTGAATGCCTTCGCGTTGAATTATCGTTTTATTAATGCGAAGTGTGCAGCGATTCGCTTTGCTTTCGTTGGCGGACGAGCCGTCCACGCTCCAAAATTTATATGAAAGGAACAGTTTTACTACCAAAAGAAGTTTTGAAAATGGCGTTGGACAGCATATTGGGACACAAGTTTCGCTCGTTTCTAACGATTTTGGGAATTGTCGTCGGCGTGTTTACGGCAATTGTCGTCGCTTCTATTTTAACGGGTTTGCGCCAGAGTATTGTGGCGATGATTGAAGAATACGGCACTAATAATATTTATGCTTTTCACCTGACAACCGGATTCGGCGAACCTAATCGTGATGAACGCAACCGCAAACCGCTGACGATGGAAGATGCGGAAGCGATTATGAAACAGTCGGACGCAGTTGAAGATATTGCCAGTGTCGCGCCGCAAATCGGCTCGTTCGGCGACGGTTTTGACGACAATCTGACTTACGAAGACAAAAATTATCGCTGGGCTTTGACCGACGGCGTAACGCCGAATTATCCA
Source organism: Acidobacteriota bacterium (assembly GCA_039931085.1). Lineage (GTDB taxonomy): Bacteria > Acidobacteriota > Blastocatellia > Pyrinomonadales > Pyrinomonadaceae. Next base: position 9,850 of record JBDTSO010000040.1, read on the forward strand.
CAGATTACGAATCTCGTCCTTCGTGAAGGTCGTTTTATCACCGAAGCCGACAATCAGCAGCGGCGCAATGTTTTGGTCATCGGAGTCAACGCGGCGGACGCGCTTTTTCCGAACAAAGAAGGCGAAATTGTCGGAAAATTTGTCAGAATGAACGGACAGCCATGGGAAATTATCGGCGTAATTGAAAAACGTAAAGCCGGATTTTTCGGCGAAAACGAAGAAGACCGTAAAGTTTTTATGCCGATTCGCACGGCGCGAAAAGTCGCACCGCAGCGCAATTATGTCGTTCACATCATCAAGGCTAAATCAGACCGCGTAAAAGATGCTCTGCTCGATACGGAATCGGTTTTGCGCCAAAGGCGGCAGGTAAAATTCGGCGAACCGAACGATTTCGATGTCAAAACCGCCGACAATTTTATCGAACAATTCGATTCGATCATCGGCGGAGTCGGTTTGGCGGCAATTGCAATTTCGTGTTTGGGTTTGCTCGTCGGCGGCATCGGCGTAATGAATATTATGCTCGTTTCCGTTACTGAACGCACCAAAGAAATCGGCATCCGCAAAGCCATCGGCGCGACGAAAGGGGCGATTGTTCTGCAATTTCTTCTCGAAGCGATGACGTTGACCTTTTTCGGCGGCATTCTCGGCGTAACTTTAGCCGTCGGCATCAGCCAACTCATCATTCTTTTTATTCCTTCTCTTCCCGCTTCGATTCCGTTGTGGGCAGTAATTCTGGGTTTGACCGTTTCCGTCGGTGTCGGTTTGATTTTCGGCGTTCTGCCGGCGCGTAAGGCTTCAAAACTTGATCCGATTGAATGTTTGCGATACGAGTAAAAATTATGTTGACGTATTTGGAGAATTTAATTTAAAATTCATTTCAACGCAAAATTTTTAAGAAAATTTGTCAAATTTTAAAAGAAGTCAATATAATGAAAAAGTATTCAATCTTGTTAATGCTGTTATTTATTTTGCCAATTTCCGTGGCTTGTGTTTTTTCTCAAGAAACTACCAACATAATAACATCCAAATCTCAGGAAGCCGACAAACCATTAAAAATAAAGCGCAAACCGAAAATGTTGCTAATATTCAATATGCTCAACTTAAATCGGTCAACAAAATCGCGCTGTCTCCGGTCGCCAAAGTTTTAATTCCGGTTGGTATAGGACTCGACACTTTAATTATTGTGTCGGTAGTTCTCCTGTCGCAGCCGGGTTTCTAAGATTTATAATTTGCCAAAATGAATCGTAACTTTTTGATAACAAATAGTTTTTCGCGCACAGAACTCGAAGAAATCATCGAATCGTCTATTAAAATTAAAAGCGGCGAAGTTGCCGATAAAAGTTTGAACGGCAAATCCGTCGCGCTCGTGTTTTTCAATCCAAGTTTGCGGACACGCGCTTCAATGCAGGTCGGGATTTACGAACTCGGCGGAAATGCAGTTATTTTAGAACCCGGCGGAACTTCGTGGACACTCGAACACCGGGAAGGTGCGGTAATGGATTCGGACAAAACCGAACATTTGAAGGATTTCGTGCGGGTTTTGGAAAGGTATGTCGCTGCAATCGGCGTACGAACTTTTGCGAACTTGCAGAATTGGGAAATGGAACGCACCGATCCGATGTTGGCGGCGTTTGAAAAATATGCGGCGAAACCGATAATAAATTTAGAATCGGCAATGCACCATCCCTGTCAGGCTCTTGCCGATATGATGACGATTCGGGAAAAGTTCGGCAAAAAAAAGAAAAAAGTTCTGCTGACGTGGGCGTTTCATCCTAAACCTCTGCCGATGGCTGTTCCGAATTCGTTCGCGCTGGCGGCAGCGCAGTTCGGACACGATTTACGCATTGCACATCCGAAAGGTTACGAATTGGACGACGAATTAATGGCGAAAATCGAAAATCAAACAAAGGAAAACGGGGGAAGTTTAGAAATTGTGAACGCTGTAAATGAGGCGTTTGAAGATGTTGAAGTCGTTTACGCAAAAAGTTGGGGAAGTAAAAACTTTTATGGCGATTTACAAAAAGATTTAGAATTTCGCGCCGGTTTGCGAAAAGATTGGATTGTTGACGAGGCAAAAATGCAAAAGACGAACGACGCGATTTTTATGCACTGTCTTCCCGTTCGCCGAAATGTCATTGTTACCGATTCCGTAATTGATTCGGCAAATTCGCTCGTCATTGACGAAGCTGAAAACCGTCTGCACGTCCAGAAAGCGATTCTTTCGTTACTCGCAAATGCAGAAGCCCGCACGAAGTAAGGGGGCATTAACGAAGAAAGCCCTTACTTCGTGCGGGCTTCTGCATAAAGAAATGAACAAACAAAAACTTGATTTACTGCGTGAAGCACTACCTTATATTCAAAGATTCAAAGGCAAAACTTTTGTCGTCAAATTTTCGGGTAAAGTTACCGAAGACAAAGAAAATCTCGCGTCTTTGGCAGAAGAATTGGCGTTGATTCATCAAGTCGGCATCAAGGTTTGCGTCATTCACGGCG
>JBDTSO010000041.1:0-12333 GCA_039931085.1 Acidobacteriota bacterium
ACAAAATTATTTTGGGCGGAGAAGAATCCGCAGGTCTTTCAATCAAAGGACATTATCCCGAAAAAGACGGCATTATTGCTTGTCTGCTGGCGGCGGAAGCAGTCGCCGTGCGCGGAAAAAGTTTGACCGAACAGTTGAACGAACTTTACAGCCGCGTCGGAAAGCTCGAATCAGGCAGAATCGGAGTGAAACTGACTGATGAAGTTGCCAAGAGTTTGAAAGAAAAATTGTCGCAGGAACCGTCGGAAATAGGCGGCAAAAAGATCGAAAATATTAATAGAATGGACGGTGTGAAATTTATTTTCACAGACGGAAGCTGGATGCTGATGCGCCCGTCGGGGACGGAGCCGTTAGTCAGAATTTACGCCGAAACTGAAAACTTACAAGATTTGGAGGTGTTACTTGAACAAGGTCGTAACTACTTATTGGGATAATAATTCGGTGGTTTTAATGCCCGCCAAAACTCGCGCAAAATCTGCGGAACGCACCGATGCGGCAACGCCGCAGTGGTTTATTTTCGCCATCATTACTTCGATTACTTTTATGCTCTGTTTAGCGATAAACTTACGAGCTTTCTCGGAAATGAATGCAGAAATGCAACAAAATCAAGTTTTAAGCGTTCAACTTGAACAATTGAGCAATGAAAACTTGGGAATTCAGGAAAAGATTCATAATTTGAAAACCGACTCGCGCACGATTGAGCGTGAAGCCCGAAAAATCGGGATGAGTCGCCCGAACGAAAAGATTTTAGTGCCGGTTAATTAACTTACGGAGAGTTTTTTTATCAGCACATTATGCCTGCCCGCTAATTATCTGCCTTTTGCCTATCAACTCCGTATTTGCCTACAGAGAAAACCATCCGAAAATCGCGGCTTATGTTTCCCGAACGTAAGCCGCACTTCCTTTTTAAATAGCGTTTTATAAGAGCGGAATTTTTCGTGTTGATGTCTTTCACGCTTTGTAATACCAAAACCAATTGAGAAGGTTTGCTATGCAGGTCAGAACCGTCTGCGGTAGCGGACGGTTTAACTTAGCGATTTGAGCCGTTTATCAAAAGTTCAAAAGATAATCTTCAACCGTCCGCTACCGCAGACGGTTCTGACTTAAAACACCAATTAAAATGGTTTTGGTATAATTACCTTATTTATTCAGACGAGCCACAACTTTTCCCTTGATATATTCTTTTGAAACTGCCCCAAAATGGCGGCTATCGTTGCTGTCTTCCAAATTATCACCGACTAAAAAATAATTTCCCCGTTCATTAATTCGCTCGACTCTTTTAACGATTTCGCTATTTTGTTCAACCGGATGCTTGGCAACTACGATGTCGCCGACTTTTATTTCGGCATTTCGATCAACTAAAACCACTTCACTGTCTTTTAACGTCGGATTCATTGATTTGCCTTCGCAAATGTATTTATACCGATAACCCAAGAAAATTAAGGCGATTTCGTAAAAATTTGCTTTGGATAGGTCTTTCATTGTGTTTTTGGGGCGAAACTTTTTGTTCAATTAAAAACTATAAAAACATTTTACTATTCGCAAGCCAAATTATCGTTTGACAAATCTTTTTCAATTCTCTAAATTCAGAATATAGACTTTTTTGTAAAGATTCAATTTATGAGTAAATTTCAGCCGAAAAAGAAAAATTGTTGTTGTTGCTGCAAAACGCATCGGCTGAGAATCGGCGTAGAATTTGAGTGAAATGAAAACGCTAAAATTTTAGAAAATCTCGTCGGTCGTGAAAGCTGGAAACACAGACTTCACGACCGATTTTCTTTTTGACGAATAAGGGAAACAAAATGCAAACGGCAGTAATAGAAGCAAAAATACCAACGAAAGATCATTCACTCGAAGCGCAAATCGGCAATACGCCTTTGATTCGTCTGCGAAGCGTAACGAAAGATTTGCCCGCCAATATTGAGATTTATGCAAAAGCGGAATTTATGAATCCGGGCGGTTCGGTCAAAGACCGTGCGGCATTGGCAATGATTTTGGCTGGCGAAAAGACGGGCGAACTGACGAAAAATAAAACGATTTTGGACGCGACGAGCGGAAATACGGGAATTGCCTACGCGATGATCGGCGCGGTGCGCGGTTATAAAGTTGCGCTGACTTTGCCGAAAAATGCGAGCGCGGAACGTAAGCGGATTTTAAAACTTTACGGTGCGGAAATCATCGAAACCGATGCGATGAACGGAACGGACGGCGCACAAATTAAAGCGAAAGAATTAGTTGCCGAATTTCCCGACAAGTATTTTTATCCCGACCAATACAACAACGAAAATAACTGGAAAGCGCATTACGACACGACCGCACCGGAAATTTGGGAACAGACAAACGGACTCATCACGCATTTTCTCGCCGGACTCGGAACGACGGGAACTTTTGTCGGAACTTCGCGCCGTTTGAAAGAATTCAACTCAAAAATTCAAGCAATTTCGATGCAGCCTGCGTCGCCGCTACACGGTTTGGAAGGAATGAAACATCTCGCAACGGCGATTGTGCCGGGGATTTATGACGCGACGATTGCCAATGAAAACGTCGAAGTTACAACTGAAGACGCGCAGAAAATGACGCGGCGTTTGGCTCGTGAAGAAGGTTTATTCGTCGGTGTCAGCGCGGGCGCAAATGTTTTCGCCGCGCTTCTTCTGGCGCGTGAACTAAAAGAAAATGCGGTCATAGTTACGATTCTATGCGACGGTGGCGGCAAATATCTGAGCGAAGATTTTTGGGACGAAGCGTAAATCAGATTTTAGTAATTCTTTTTGTAAAATGATTTATTCAGCGGGTTGGTGTCCAATATGCGGAGATGAAGGGGATTTATTTTTCTTGAAAAATGTTCGCCCTGGTAAAATTTTTTTCGCTTGTGATGCTTGTGGTTGCGCTTGGAAAGATTCACCTGATATTGAAGAAAATTGGGAAATTTTGTAACCTATTGATCTTGCGCCTAATGGTTTTTCATTAGCTACAAATCCCGACATTAAAATTGTCAATCTTGCTCATCTTATTTTTAAAAACTATTCCGATTATAATTTTTAATTTAACGATGAAGATGATTTTATTCCATAAATTACAAATCTTTGAAGCATAAAGCTAAATAATTGCCTCCGACATTAGTTACATTTGACACATTTCGATTTTATCCTGTAAATTGCGCGACGTGCTATACTGCTAAAGAAAGTAAATAATTATGCCGACACAAACAATAAATCTCGATAAAGTTGAAAAGCAGTTAGCCGAATTGTTGGCGGTTGTCGAAGATAATGGCGAAATCGTGATTGCTCAAAACGGCAAACCTCTGGCGCGTTTAGAACTTGTTGCACAGCCGAAGAAAAAGAAGCGCATTGCCGGTCTGAATCGCGGGATGATTTGGACGAGCGAGGATTTTGACGCGCCCTTGCCGGATGAGTTTTGGCTTGGAAAAGAATGAATTCGGATTTGCTTTTCGATACGCACAGCTTTATTTGGTGGGCGGATGCTTCCAAAAAACTTTCGCCTGACGCATTAGCCGCGCTCGAAGATGAAAACAATCGTTTGTTTTTGAGCGATGTCAGCATTTGGGAAATGCAAATCAAGGTTCAACTTGGCAAGATGAAGTTAAAACTGCCGTTGCCGGATTTGATCGAAAGCCAAAAAACCAACAACGACGTAGAAATTCTGCACATTACAACCGAACATATTTTGGAGTTGGATAAATTGCCTTTTCATCACAAAGACCCATTTGACCGTTTATTGATAGCACAAAGTATTTTTGAAAATTTTACAATAATAACTGTAGATTCAGAGTTTTCAGCTTATCCGGCAAAGTTGCTTTGGTAAAAACGCAATCTGAACTTCGTCAAATAATGAATAATTTATTAAAATCAGGTAGTGTCCTAATAGTGTGTTGCTAGAAATTATTTAAAATGTTTTTAATGGGCTGCCACAAAAAGGACAATAATTTATTTGAAAGTAAGTAAATTTACGGAGAGTTGATAATTTCACACAATTTTCTCAAAAATAACTCTAAGTCTAAACATAACTTAGAGTTATAAGATATTTGGATTTATTATGCGATGAGCCTCGCTTTCTGTTCCGAAAATCCCTCAACTCCTAATTTAAGACCCATCGAATTTTAAACTTGCTTATAAACAGTTGGTTTTGTTAATATTACATTCGGTTAAAGTTATCTGCTAACTTACCCTTTTTTTACTTCACTTTGATAATTAAAGTATGCTTCGCTGGGATATTATCCTTATCGTTACGAAACCGAATATCAATGTGGCGAGGAAATTTATCACTCCCCAAATTCCATTATTAGTTTTTGAGAAATACCAATATGCCTTATCCACTCCCGTTAAATGAATCAGAGAGATTAAAATCGCTCGAATTATTGAAAATTCTTGATACGGATGCCGAGCGGGAATTTGACGATTTAACACGGCTTGCCGCACAGATTTGCGGAGTGCCGATTTCAGCCGTCAGTTTGATTGATGCCGACCGCCAGTGGTTTAAATCGAAATTCGGACTCGATGTCAGCGAAACGCCGCGCGAGGCGGCTTTCTGCACACATACGATTCTCGAAGATGAACTTTTTATCGTTCCGAACGCGACGAATGACGAGCGATTTGCCGAAAATCCGCTGGTTACGGGCGATCCTAACATCCGTTTTTACGCCGGTTCGCCGCTGATTACCGACGAAGGTTACGCGCTTGGAAGCATTTGCGTGATTGATACCGTTCCGCGTGAACTTCTGCCCGAACAAAAGGAAGCTCTTAAATCTTTGGCGCGGCAGGCGATGAAACTGATTAATCTGCGTCGGCAGGCAAACGAACTCGCATCGGCAAATGATGAACTGAATCGTGAAATTGTCGAACGCGAAAGCATCGAAAAGATGTTGCGTCTGCGCGATCAGGCGATTGCTACCGTTTCCGAAGGGATTTTAATTTCGGAGATTCAGCCGGACGACAATGTAATTATTTATGCCAACGATAGTTTTGAGCGGATGACCGGATACACATTCGACGAAATTAAAGGTCTTAATTGCCGTTTTCTACAGGGACAAGAAACCGATCCGGCGGTGGTCGCCGTGATGCGGGAAGCGATTAAAAAACAAGAATTTTGCGCGGTCGAGATTTTGAATTATCGCAAAGACGGTACGCCTTTCTGGAACGCTCTGTCAATTTCTCCGGTCAAAGACGCTGCCGGGAAAGCAACGCATTTTGTCGGCGTTCAGCAGGATATTACCGGGCGTAAATTGGCAGATGAAAAATTACAGGCGAGCGAAAAACGCTATCGTTTTCTTGCCGAAGCGGTTCCGCAGCAGGTTTGGACGGCAAATGCTGACGGGGAAATTAATTACGGCAATCACCGGACAATCGAATATTTCGGACAACAGACGCAAAACGAATTGTTAGGGATGAAGTGGACAAAAGTTATCCATCCCGATGATTTGGCGCAAACGGGCGAGCGATGGGCGCATTCGGTAAAAACGGGCGAGCATTACGAAACCGAATATCGTCTGCGCCGCAGCGACGGCGAATATCGCTGGCATCTGGCGCAAGCCGAGCCGATGTTTGACGATAACGGCAAAATTATAAAATGGTTCGGGACGAATACCGACATTCACGACCGGAAAATGGCAGAGAAAGCCGCCCGCGAAACGGCGGAATATCGCAATTTGTTTCAAAACGCCAACGATGCGATTTTAATTTTCTAGGCGGAAACGGAAATCGTTATTGATGTTAATGAAAAGGCTTGCGAAATGTATGGCATCAAACGCAAGGATTTTATCGGGAGAAGTATCAAGGAAATATCGCAGGATGCCGGACGCAGCGAAATTCATTTGCGGGAATTATCTGAAAAAGGCATTAATCAATCGTTTGAAACCGTGCAGTTTCGTGCGGACGGAACGCCGATCAATCTTTTTATCAATTCGTCAATGATCGAATATCAGGGACGCCCATTGGTGTTGAGCATCAACCGCGACATCACTGAAAGAAAACGCGCCGAAGAAGAATTACTACATAACGCTCTGCACGACGCGCTGACGGGTTTGCCGAACCGCGCTTTATTTTTGGAACATCTGCGTCACGCCATCGAACGCAACGGAATGCGCGGAAAGAAAATTTTCGCCGTGCTGTTTCTCGACTTTGACCACTTCAAAGTCATCAATGATTCGCTCGGACATATGGAAGGCGATAATTTACTGCGATTAATCGCCAAGCGTCTGACCCATTCTTTGCGTCCCGGCGATATTGTCGCCCGTTTGGGCGGCGATGAATTTACTATTCTGCTCGACGATCTCGGCGATTCCGGCGACGTATTACAAATAGTCGAACGCATCCAAACCGATTTGAAACAGCCGTTCAATTTACGCGGAAACGAAGTTTTTACCAGTGCCAGCATCGGCATCGCTTTGAGCGACGCTAATTACACGGAGCCGGAAATTATGTTGCGTGATGCCGATATTGCGATGTATCGCGCTAAAGCCAACGGCAAAGCCTGTCATCAGATATTCAATCATACGATGCACGAACAAGCGAGTTCACGTTTGCAGCTTGAAACCGAATTGCGGCAAGCCGTCGAGCATGAAGAATTCCGTGTTTATTACCAACCGATTATCAATTTGCAGAGCGATGAAATCAAAGGTTTTGAATCGCTCGTCCGCTGGCAGCATCCGACGCGCGGCATCGTTTCACCACTCGAATTTATTCCGGTTGCCGAAGAAACCGGCTTGATTATTCCGTTAGGCGAATGGATTTTGCGGGAAAGCTGTCGCCAATTGAGCGCGTGGCAGAGCGAATTTAAAATGAATCCGCCGCTAACAATGAGCGTCAATTTATCGTGCAAACAATTCGTGCAGACCGATCTGGTCGAGCGAATCGTCGAAATTATCCGCGATACGAAAATCGAAGCGAGCAGTTTGAGACTCGAAATCACCGAAAGCCATCTGATGAAAGACAGCGAGGCGGCGATTCTGATTATGAATAATCTGCGTGCGCTCGGCATCAAACTTTCGATAGACGATTTCGGAACGGGCTATTCCTCATTGAGTTATCTGCATCGCCTGCCAATCAATTATTTAAAGGTTGACCGTTCATTCGTCAGCCAAATGCAGGAGAATTCCGAAAATCGAGAAATCGTCCGCACAATAATTTTACTGGCAAAAAACTTGAATCTCGAAGTTATTGCCGAAGGCATCGAAACGATTGAACAGGCGCAATATCTGAAAAGCCTCACTTGCAATTTCGGACAGGGATATTTGTATTCCAAACCGGTTGACGCACCGTCCGCAACAAAATTGTTATTTGAGGAAAATTTTTCAAACTCTAAAACCCGAATAATAATAAGTGATTTTGCCGCTGATTTGATTAACGATGTCGCACATTAAAGAGCTAATAGACAAACAGGAGCATTCGTGCGAAATGTTACGGTCCGATAGAAAAGTTTGTTATTATTTCCCAGCAACACACTATTAGGACACTACCTAAAATCACCTCAACTTGACACGCTTCGCATTTATCCTGTAAATTGCAAATTAGTTCTTTATAAGAGGCTTTCAAATTAAATAAAGCGTAAAAAGTGGCGATTTAAGGTAACTTGCTCCACTTCAAAAAAACTGCTAAACGCCGCAAAGAGAAGTTTTCAAAAGCTCTCGTGTTACAAAGTTTAGCACGGGAGCTTTTTTGTTTTGCAAAATGATTTTATGAGTGATTTTTCGATAAACACAAAACTCGTCCATGCGGGCGAACGTCGGACGAAGCCGATTGGAAAGCCGGTTGCCACGCCGATTTATGCGACGGCGACTTATACTTACGATTCGATGGCGGAAATGGATGCGGCTTTTGCGGGCGAAGGCGGCGATTATATTTATTCGCGTTATGGAAATCCGACGGTTTCGGCGTTTGAAGATGCGTTAGCGGCGATTGAAAACGGCAAAGTCGCGGTGGCTTTCGGTTCTGGAATGGCGGCGATTCACGCGGCTTTGTTTGCCTGCGAAATCACGAATGGTTCGATTGTGCTGGCATCGCAGGATTTGTACGGCGCGTCGTATGATTTGCTGAATAAGATTTTTGGGATTTACGGCGTGAAGACGAAAACCGCTGATTTTAATAAGTTGGATGAATTGAAAAATAAAGTTTCCGAATTAAAGCCGCGTGTTTTGCTGGCGGAAACGATTTCAAATCCGCTTTTGAAAGTTTGCGACATTGAAAAAGTCGCGGAGATTGCACACGCATCGGGCGCGAAATTGATTGTTGACAATACTTTCGCATCGCCTTTTTTGTGTCAGCCGTTGAATTTCGGCGCGGATTTTTCGGTTCATTCGGCAACGAAATATCTGAGCGGACACGCCGACGCAACCGGCGGGATTGTTGTTTCAAACGATGAATTTGACCGTCCGATGCTCGACGGAATAAAGAAACTCGTCGGTGGTATTTTAAGTGTTTGGGAAGCGCACCAGATTTTGCGCGGCGTGAAAACGCTCGGTTTGCGGCAGGAAAAACAATGCCGCAACGCTGAGATTTTAGCGAAAACGCTCGGGAAAAACGAATTTATCAAAAAAGTTTATTATCCGCTTTTTGATGATAAAGAATTGACAAACAAAATTTTGCGCGATGATTTCGGCGGAGCGTTGGTTTCAATAAAATTAAAAAATGACACGCGCGAAGCGGCTTGGAGGTTTATGGATTCGCTAAAACTCTGCGTTCGCGCGACGAGTTTGGGCGATGTTTACACGCTCGTTTCGCATTCGTCGTCGTCGTCGCACCGCGAACTTTCACCGAAACGCCGCGCCGATTTGGGAATTTCTGACGGACTCGTGCGAATTTCGGTTGGGATTGAAGACGTGAAAGATATTATTGAAGATATTGAACAAGCGTTAAGAAAGTAATTTATGATTTCAATCAGCGAGGAATTAATCGAACAAATCAAAGCGCACGGCGAAAGGACTTATCCGCACGAGTGCGGCGGAATGTTAATCGGACATTTTGATCCTGAAAAAGGCAAGCAAATTGTCGAGATTTTGCCGATGGAAAACGCGATGGAAGAATCGCAGCAGCACAATCGTGTTTTAATTTTGCCGAAAGATGTGCTTCGCGCCGAGCGTTTTGCGCGTGAAAAAGAACTCGATGTCGTCGGTTATTATCATTCGCACCCGGACGATAAAGCTGTGCCGTCGCAATTTGATTTAGACCACGCGCTTCCGGTTTGGTCATACATTATTGTATCGGTTTTACAAGGCAAAGCGGTTGTTGCGCGCTCGTGGCAAATGGAAAATGACCGCTCGAAATTTAATGAGGAAGAAATAAAAAAGGAAGAAATTTAGCCGCAGATAAACGCAGATAATTTAAGAAAGATAAATCAAATGCGAAGCAATCTATAAATTAGAATAAAATCTGCGTTTATCCGCGTTTATCTGCGGTTATTAAATGGTTTAAGGAGTAAATTTTATGGTAGTGACAATAGTAATTCCGACACCTTTGCGGCAGTTCGCGGGCGGAAAATCGGAAATCGAAATCGAAGCGACGACGGCGGGCGAAGCGTTGGAAAAATTGACAACGGAACACGCCGATTTGAAAAAACATCTTTATAACGATGGTGGAAATTTGCGGAATTTCGTCAATGTTTACGTCGGCGACGAAGATATTCGTGATTTGGACGGCTTGGAAACCAAAGTAAAGAGCGGCGGCGAAATTTTGATTGTGCCTTCGATTGCGGGCGGAAATCTCGCGGCACAACCTAAGACATCGGAAGAATTGCCGACGCTTTCGACAGAAGAATACGCCAGATATTCGCGGCATTTGATTTTGCCCGAAGTCGGTTTAGAAGGACAGCGCAAATTAAAAGCCGCGCGTGTTTTGATGATCGGCACGGGCGGTTTGGGTTCACCGCTCGGACTCTATTTGGCAGCGGCGGGAATCGGAACTTTAGGTCTGGTTGATTTCGATGTCGTTGACGAATCGAATCTCCAACGCCAAATTATTCACGGCACGAAAGATGTCGGACGACCGAAAATCGAATCGGCGCAGGATCGCCTTAAAGACATCAATCCGAATGTGAAAATTGAAGCGCACGAAACCCGTTTGACGAGCGAAAATGCACTTGAGTTATTTAGAGATTTTGATGTCGTCGTTGACGGAACAGATAATTTTCCGACTCGTTATTTGGTGAATGACGCTTGTGTTTTGACCGGAAAGCCGAATGTTTACGGTTCTATTTTTCGTTTTGAAGGACAAGCGAGCGTTTTTTGGGCGGAAAAAGGCGCGTGTTACAGATGTTTGTATCCCGAACCGCCGCCGCCGGGACTTGTTCCGAGCTGCGCGGAAGGCGGAGTTTTGGGCGTTTTGCCGGGAATTGTCGGCACGATTCAGGCGAATGAAGTTTTAAAAGTTATTTTGGGCGCGGAAGGAATTTTATTGAATCGTCTTTTGCTTTTCGATGCGTGGAAAATGAAGTTCCGCGAATTGAAACTCAAAAAAAATCCCGATTGTCCGATTTGCGGCGACAATCCGACGATCAAGGAATTGATTGATTATGAAGAATTTTGCGGCTTGAATTTGCCGACCGAAACGCCCGTTTTGGAAGAAATTACGGTAACGGAACTAAACGATTTGATAAAAAATAACAGCGAAGTTCAGATTATTGACGTGCGCGAGCCGCACGAATTTGAAATTGCAAAAATTCCCAATACAAAACTTATTCCGCTGGCGCAAGTTGTCAATCGCGCTAAGGAAATTGACCAATCGCGCACGGCAATTATTCACTGCAAAGCCGGCGGACGCAGCGCAAAAGCGATAGAAGCCTTACAAAACGCCGGTTACAAAGGAAAACTGTTGAATTTGAAAGGCGGAATTACGGCTTGGTCGGACGAAATTGATTCGAGCGTTCCCAAATATTAATTTAACGGACAATGTAAAATATAAATTTCCGCTCTCAGTTTAGAAATGAGAGCGGATTTTTTCATACTCGAATCCGAATTCACATAATCCGCTGCAAATGGCATAATTTATTAGCGATGAACGATTACCGAATTTTTTATTCACCTTATTATTATGCTGAAATCGGCGAAAATCACGTTTTTCCGATAAAGAAATTTGAACTCGTGCGCGATAAACTTCTCGCCGAAGGGACTCTGCGCGAGAACGAAATTGTAGAGCCGCAACCGGCGAAAATCGAAGATTTGCTACTCGTTCACACGGAAGATTATGTAAAGCGTCTGGTTGACGGAACTTTGACGGCGAAGGAAGTTCGCAAACTCGGTTTGCCTTGGTCAAAATCGCTCGTCAGGCGAACATTTCTGGCGGTTTCGGGAACAATCAATGCTTCGTTTCACGCTTTAGACGCGGGAATTGCATCAAATCTCGCGGGCGGAACGCATCACGCTTTTCCCGACAGAGGCGAAGGATTTTGTGTGTTAAATGATGTTGCCGTTGCAATTAGGGTTTTGCAGCGCGAAAATCTCGCAAGCAGATTTTTGATTATTGACTGCGACGTTCATCAAGGCAACGGCACGGCGTTTATTTTTCAAAACGAGGAAGAAATTTTCACATTTTCGATGCACGGCGAGAAAAATTATCCTCTGTTTAAGGAAAAATCCAATCTTGACATTGAACTGCGCGACGGAACTTCCGACGCGGAATATCTTGAAACTTTGAGCGAAGCTCTGCCGCGCATTTTTCTGCACGATCCCGATATTGTTTATTATCTCGGCGGCGCAGACCCGTTTGAAAAAGACAAACTCGGGCGGCTTAAACTTACGATGGAAGGTTTGATGAGACGCGACGAAATGGTTTTGGAATTTGCCAAACAACGCGAAGTGCCGATTGTTACGGTAATGTCGGGCGGTTATGCGAAAGCCATAAACGACACGGTTGAAATTCATTCAAACACGATTCGGGCGGTGAAAAAAGTTTTCGGTCAATCGCAGAGTCACAATGCTTTCGCCTAAATGTTTGCCGGATTATTTTGCATTTGCAGATTCTTCGACGATTTTGTCCAAACGATTTTTGACCGTCAAATCATAGCCGACAAATTTTTGTATCAACTTGCCGCTGCGGTCGAAAACGGCAGTTTGCGGAATTTCGTCTTGAGCCGCAAAAACAAACTGAATCAAGGCATCTTCGGGAATTGCCAACGCATAGTTTATCTTCAATTTTTCCGCAAACGCGGGAATTTTCGGGCGATCATCTTCGCCGCCGACATTTAATCCGATGATTTGCAGATTTTCTGCGCCGTATTTTGTTTGCAATTCGTTCAAATGCGGAATTTCTTCCAAACACGGCGGGCAGTAAGTTGCCCAAAAATCCAACACGACGACTTTTCCCTGCAAATCTTTGAGTTTTTGTTCTT
>JBDTSO010000042.1:0-12304 GCA_039931085.1 Acidobacteriota bacterium
AAAAAATAATACAATCAATAAAATTAAATCTGAGGTTGTCATTTTTTAATGAAAATAACACAGTCGGGATGATTGCGTTACAATTTTACTTTTCCGGTAACTTTCGCCATTCTATTATCTGGTATTTTATGACTCCACAGGAAACTTTACAATATTATCGTCCGACAACAAAAGCGGACATTGCGGCGGGCAATCGCGCTTGTCCGGTTTGTTCGCGTGATGCGCGTGATGAATTCGTGCCGATGGTCGCACTGCCGGAAGATTTGCGAAAATTAATTCGCGCCAACGCGCCCGACACACAGACTTTTGAAGCCGTCTGCGCCCGCTGTGTGCGGCTTTTTGAACACGCCAAAACACAGATTTTGAGCGACGCGGCGATGAACAAAGACGGCTCGTATGTGCTTTCGACACCTTTGCGGCTCGATGCGGTTGAAGAATTTACCGGGAAAAATATTACGATTGCGTTTCTTGATTCGGGATTTTATCCGCACACCGATTTGGTATCGCCGCGCAATCGTATTTTGGCGTATCACAATTTGAGTTCGTCCAACGGCGAAGTTGCTTCGCTGTTTATGAAGGATGCTTCAAGCTGGCACGGAATGATGACTTCGGTGGTGGCGGCGGGAAACGGCACGTTGTCAAACGGGTTTTATCGCGGAATCGCGCCGGAAGCCAATGTCGTCTTGGTCAAACTCGCGCGAACCGGACGCATTACCGAACAAAATATTCAGGAGGGTTTGGAATGGGTTTTGGAAAACCGCACGAAATATAAAATAAATATCGTCAATATTTCAGCAGGCGGCGATTTTGAACAAAGTTATTTGCACGATTCGCTGTCGCAGACGGTTGAAGAATGTGTCGCGCAAGGCATTACGATAGTTTGCGCCGTCGGCAACGCCGGACACTTGCCGACACATCCGATTTTTCCGCCCGCAAGTGCGCCATCGGCAATTTCCGTTGGCGGTTTAGATGATAAAAATTCAATAAATCGCGCAAGGCGCGGAATGTATCGCTCGTCTTACGGACCAACATTAGACGGTTTTCAAAAACCGGAAATCATCGCGCCGAGCATTTGGGTTCCCGCGCCGATTCTGCCGGACACGCCGACGGCGCAGCAAATCGCGCTTTTGGAAGAATTAGACAAAGCCGAAGACATAAATCTTCATCAAATTATTTTGGCAAATCCGCTCGTCGTGCCGGATTTGGATGCCGCGCTCGACCGTCCGGCGTATATGATCCGGCAAATCGTCGCGCTCAAACTTCGCAATGAAAACGTCATAAATCGTTATTACAAATACGTTGACGGCACGAGTTTTGCCGCGCCGATTGTGTCGTCGGTCGCCGCGCAGATGCTCGAAGCGAATCCGAGTTTAACTCCGCAGCAAATCAAAAGAATTTTAATTTCAACGGCTGAACGCTTGCCGCATTATGAAGTTGACCGGCAAGGTTGGGGCGTAATTGATCCGCGCCGCGCTGTCGAATCGGCAGTTTCTTTCGGTTGAAAGTTCTTTTCGTTTTTTTGTTTTACAAATATTTATCCAACAATATTATTTCGGCGGAATCGTTGGCGACGGCAGCGGTTTTGGAGTTTGTTGAGGCGTTGAAACCGGCGACGGCGAACGTAACGGCGGCGGCAGAATCGTCGAAGTTGGGCGCGGCGTTATTCTGTTTGTATTTATATTGATTGAACTGTTTGAATTGTTCGTATTTGTGTTGATATTTTCCTCCGGTGTTTCGCTCGGAGTCGGTGTCGGCGTTGAGGTTAGTTTCGGAGTCGGTGTCGGTGTCGGTATTTTCGGATTTACACTAATGTTCGTATCAAGATTGGCATTTATATTCGTATCAAGATTTGCATCCAAATTAAAATTTGAATTGAAAAGCGAATTATCAATATTGAAATTAGTATTCAAATTGGTATCAATCGAATTAAGGTTAGAGTTGATATTTATATTTTGATTTGAATCGTTTGAATTGCTCAAAAACATAAACACAATTCCCGCGCCCGCCAGAACTATCAGAGTTCCCAGAATTGATAAAGTTACAACTTTTGTCGTGTTGGTTTGACGAAGCGGTGGTTGACGGCGGTAAGATTCGGTTACTTTTGTCCGAACTTTAGGCTCTTCCCGAAGACTCGGTGTTGTCGGAATAATAAGGCGCGGTGATGAAATTTCGCCTGGCGCGTCGGAAGAAAATGTTTCCGTTGTACTTGCCTCTGGAACAACATTCGGATCGTTTCGGCGAATAACAGTTTCCTCGTCGAAATCATCTTCAACACTTTCACTAGGCAATTCGGTAAAAGTCGGTTGATTTTCTTCAACGAGCGGCGTGCCGTCCTGCATACAAAAACGTAAAATTTCTTCATCGTAATGGGTTTGGCAAGTCGGACAAAATTTCATATTTTTATATGTTAAAGCCTTTTCTTATTGTTTTTCAAATTTGTATATCTATTTCCGGTTAATGATTCTACCACGATTTCTTTAGCTAAAAATAACTGAACCCATTTAATATTACCAATTTAATCAAAAATACCGACGGTTTTAAATTTTAGATGCGTAATGATTTTACAATTCTTGACACACATCATCATTGAAACCTACACTTCTAAGCAGTGAGGGGCAATAAAAAACGCTTGTGAATTTACCGAATTATTTAACGTTGGCAAGAATCGTCATTGTTCCGCTGCTCGTCGTGGTTTTGCTGACGCCATTTGTGGATGATTGGTTCGGCATCAGCAGTTACGCGCTGGCGATTGCTATTTTTCTCGCCGCTTCATTTACCGATATTTTGGACGGACATCTCGCCCGCCGACGCAATCAAGTTTCAAATTTCGGTAAATTGCTTGACCCGATTGCCGATAAACTTCTCGTTTCCGCCGCGCTGATTGTTTTGGTTGAAAAACATCTCGCGCCCGCGTGGGCGGTTGTTCTGATTGTCGGCAGAGAGTTTATTATCACCGGCTTGCGTTCATTTGCGACAACTGAAGGCATAATCATTCAAGCGCAAAGCATCGGCAAATTAAAAATGTGGGCGCAGTGCGTGGCGATTGTCGCGCTCTTGGTGGCAGGCGCGACGGGAACGCCGCCGGTTTCAAATTTTGGTTGGGAATTGCCGACGTTTCGTTTTTGGGAAGTCGTCGAAGTCCAAACAGCTTTCGCGCATCTTTTCAGTCTGTCGCTAAATACAAATGACTGGCGCGTTTTCGGTTATCTCGTCGGACGCGGCGCGTTGTGGATTGCCGTTATTACGGCAATTTGGTCAATGTATGATTATTTCAAATATTTTCTTGTCGAGAATAAAAAACGAAAGGTTGATAATGCAGAAACGCGCGCGTAAGTAAGTGTGCAAAGTTCAGAACACACTTACGTGCGTGTTTCTGCAAACTAAACAGTTTTTTTAGCTTGTAACCTCGTTTCAGGTTCTTTATACTAAATTAGTTTTATTCGCGTCTTTGTGAAGGAGAAAATTTTGCAGCCAAAAGTGCATCAGGGAAATTTGACAGCCGCCGGCTTTCGCTTTGCGATTGTCGCTTCGCGTTGGAATGATTTTTTGACATCGAAATTGATTGAAGGTGCGCTCGACGCGCTTGAAAGACTCGGCGCGGATGAAAATTCCGTTGAAGTTTTCAAAGTTCCGGGTTCGTTTGAGCTGCCTTTGACGGCACGCAAAGTTGCTGAAAGCAGAAATTTTGATGCGATTATTTGTATCGGAACAGTTATTCGCGGTGAAACACCGCATTTCGAATATGTCGCGGGCGAAGCGGCGAAAGGTGTCGCGCAGGTTTCGATGCAGACCGGAATTCCCGTTTTGTTCGGAGTCGTTACGACCGACACGCTCGAACAGGCAATCAATCGCACGGGCGTAAAAGCCGGAAACAAAGGTTTTGAAGTCGCAATGTCGGCGGTTGAACTGGTAAATTTATATAAAATAATGGACGGCGGCAGAGAAACACCACAGGGAGTGGAAAAGGCTTTTCCGCACGTCGTTTGAAAAATCAGCAAGTAGTATTATGGGAACACGGCGTAAAGCGCGTGAAAGTGCTTTGCAAATGTTATTTGCGGCGGATGTTGCCAAAACAGATGAAAATGTTTTGACAAACACCTATTGGAGCGAACTGAGCGATTCGGATTTTGACGAAACGACGCAAAAGTTCGCCGATAAATTAGCTGTCGGAACGTTGCGCGAAGTTGAAACTATTGACGAAAGAATTCGCACCCGCGCCGAACATTGGCGTATTGAGCGAATGGCGATTGTTGACCGCAATGTTCTGCGGTTGGCAGTTTATGAATTTCTCTTTTCCGACACGCCGCACACTGTTATTATCAACGAGGCTTTAGAAATCGCCCGCCGATTTTCAACCTTTGAAGCAACCCAGTTTATCAATGGAATTCTTGATGCGATAAAACACGATTTGGCGAAAAATCCTATTCAAGACCCAAATAATCAGGATGAAGAAAATCAAAATGAAAAAACTCACGCTTCTTCCAGTTAAATTCAAAATTGACAAACTGGGATCTGGAATTTGAAAATGTAGTATGAAATATGGAAGATTTTCGCCGACAATTCTTGCTGATTCGTTAAAAAACCTCAAAAATCTGTAAAAGAATTTAAAAAGCGCGAAAAATTTCCGGTTCGGAAAGGCGCAAAGTTTTTCAAACGCTTAGTATAATCAAAGGTTCGGCACAAACTTTCGGTTTTGTCGCTGCCGGCAAAATAGGTCACGAACTCGAAAATCTTCTGTCCGCCGGAAAAGTAATCGACAAAAATTTCCAAACAGTTTTCTCCGAAGGCATCGGATTATTGGCAAACGCGCTTGAACAAAATGATTTTGAACTTTCCGCGCAGTTTGCAGAAAAAATTCACCGGATAATTCCGGCAAATCTACAATTTCATACGATTTTCGCACGGACGAGATTTGGGTGAAAAACTCGGCAAAAATATCGATTTTCATATTTCCGCCGAAGAAATAAATATTTCCGACGAAAAGCTAAAAATCGTTTTCGACGTTTTAATTCGTTGAATTCGCAACGGTGTAGATCACGGAGTCAAAACCGGCGGAGGAAAAAATTGAAATCAGTCTGAAATCTGAAAATGACGGATTGTTAATTTGCGTCGAAGATGAGGGAAAAGGAATAAATCTGAAAAAATTAAAAGCAAAAGCGATTGAGAAAAAAATAATTTCCGCCGAAGAAATCCTCACCGAACAGGCAACGATTGATTTGGTTTTTCAATCCGTTACTTTCAACCGCACCGAAAGTAACGGAAATTTCAGGTCGCGGAATCGGACTTGACGTGATAAAAACTTTAGTCGAAAAATCCGGCGGAACGATAAAAGTCAAAAGTCTAAAGGGAAAAGGGACCACCTTTGAAGTTTTTTTACCATTTTAAATACAGCCAAAATTTACAGAATGAATATTTTTTTCATATTCAAAGCGGCAAAAACAAATAAATATTTATTATTATTTATTTGCATTTTGTTTTTATTTTCTTCATTTGCCGTCGCCCAAGATTTGCCTGACAAAATTCGCGGCTACAAAGTTTATAAAGCGAAAATTTCAGTCAAAAATCAAACCGTTAAAAATTCCGACACCGCAAAATCTGAAGCTGCAAATGAATCGGAGGCGTTTGTAAAAGTCGGTGAACCTGAACTTGTTGATGTTTCGCTGACAGGTATAACATTTGAACTTTCAGCGGAAATTGACGCGCTCAAACAAAGCGGCACGGTTGATTTCTTGACATTCAAAGACTTTTGCGTGAACGGTTTAGCCGTCAGCGTCGAAGAATATAAAGAATCTTTCGCATTCAGAAAAAATCAGCCTATCACATTGCCGAAATCTGTCAAAATATTTATCGGCACAGGGCAAACTCTGCGCGGAGCATTGGGGGAATTTAGAAATTCAAAGGAAGAATGGACGATTACAGGAACGGTTTTTGTCTTCGGACAATTCAAAAAATCTTTTTTAAAATTTAAGAGAGTCGTGCCGATTCAGGTGAATTTGAAAATCAAAAACCCGCTTAAAGAAAATTTGTGATTTCAACTTTTTTGATAAATATAATGGATTTTGAAATAGAAAAAGAGAGGCTGAAAAACCTCTCTTTTTAGTTTTTAATAAATTGGTAGGCACTAGCAGAGTTGAACTGCTGACCCCTACCGTGTCAAGGTAGTGCTCTACCACTGAGCTAAGTGCCTGCATATCACGCTTCGCTTAATTAAAAGCGAATGATTAAGATAACGAAGTTCGCAAACGGAAGTCAAGTTGACGCAGTTTGCAACTCAAGGAAGTTTTTAACGCAAAGGTGCAAAAACGCAAATACACAAAGGGGTTTTTAATAATACTAACGAATGTAATATGACAGAACAGGAACATCCTGCACGTCGCCGAACTGCGCGGTTGAAAACGAATTATTGGAACTGTTGAAACGATACCAGTAACCGTTTGATGGACGAAAGACCGAAATGTCGGCTTTGCCGTCGCCGTCATAATCTGCGGGAGTAGGAATATCCGCTGAATTTCCGAAAGCGGTTGCGCTGAACGCGCCGGTGCTGCTGTTTAACCGATACCAGCCGCCGTTTGTCGGACGGAAAACAGCGACATCAGCTTTGCTGTCGCCGTCAAAATCACCGATTAAAGGTTTGTCGCCGAGCTGTCCGAATTGAACGGCGTAAAACGCGCCGGTGCTGCTATTTAACCGATACCAGCCGCCGTCTGTCGGACGGAAAACATTGATGTCGGCTTTGCCGTCGCCGTCAAAATCGGCGGGAACAGGCACATCGCCGTTTGCACCGAATTGAACCGCCGAATAAGCGTTTCCGTTGCCGCTCGTCAAGCGATGCCAAACACCGGTTGACGGACGAAAAACCGACACATCAGCTTTGCCATCGCCGTCAAAGTCGGCGGGCGCGGGAATATCCGTCGCGGTTCCGAAATAAACTGCGTCGAAAGTGTTGGTTGTAGATTGCAGCCGATACCAAAAGCCGCCGCGATAAACTGCGATGTCGGCTTTGCCGTCGCCGTCATAATCCGCCGGCACGGGTTTGTCGCCGAGTTGTCCGAACTGAACGAAATTAAACGAATTACTGCTGCTGTTGGTGATATACCAAACGCCGTTTAACGGACGAAAAACCGCAATATCGGATTTGCCGTCGCCGTCAAAATCAAGCGGCGCAGAAGTTTTCGAAGAAATTAAACAAGCATCATTGGCGTTTATATAATTTGTAATTTCAGTCTGCGAATAACTACAGAATTTAAGCGGTGTGCTTCCGCTCAAAGCGGAATTCATCAACGTATTGTCGCAGCTTTGCGTCGCATCAACGTGATTTGCGCCGAGATTATGTCCGATTTCGTGCGCCGTAATCAAAAATTTTCCCGGTTCCCAATCAATTCTTCCGCTAAGACCGTATGCTGATTCAGGATGGCTGCAAACCGCTCCGACAGTCGCATAACCTTGCGATAAAACATTTGGTTTTGCCGAGAAAAGATGCGCCGCTCCGCGCGGATACTGTGCGACCGGATAATTAATATTCCAGTAGGTTTTAAATGAAGTCAGAAGCAAACTTGTATTTGTTCCCGTGTAGGAATCCGACGTTGACCAAGTATGTTGAAAAGGAACGCGGATTGATAAATTTAATTCGGACGCATAAACGCCTTCAACCATATTCAGAACGCTTAAAATTTCATTATTGACTTGAACTGCGCCGCCCAATGCGATTACATATTCAAAATCGGCTTCCGTTGCAATTTGCAAAACTTTTGAAGACTGCGATCTTTCAATGGCGTTTGTCGAAATCATATTTTTGCCCCGTTCGATCTTTGCAAAAAGTTCCGAATCACAGTTAAAACTGTCTTGTTTCAGTAAATCTTCCGCCCGATAAACTACAAAATCCTTCGCATTTGCCAAAGAAGAATAATGTTTGGCTGGTTCGATAAAAAATCTGTCATTTTCGGTAAAAAAATAACCTTCGACTTTGGTATCATCAATCGTCAAACGAACCTCCGAATTATTTTCTCCGGCGACTTTCCCTTTAAATGTCGTTACGTTACCCCTTTCAAGCGTTTGGACACCTTTTGCGCCCGTATCTTCCGCCCGATAACCCGAAAGACGCAGATCGTTGGGTGTTAAAATTAACTCAAGTTTTTTTTCGCCGATTGGAATGACGAGCGAAGAGCCTGATTCGGCTTTTTGCAGAGTCGTTTGATTATTCAAACGAACGAGATTAAATTTTTTGAATGAATTACTCAAATCATTCTGTAATTCAGCTTTCTGCCCGAATGCAAAAAGGATCAAGGACAGAATACAAAACAAACTAAAACTTATATTTTGTAAAGAAAACATTTTTGACATTGAAAACCCCGACTGTTAAACGTATGGTTCTGATACTGGGAGATAGGCTTATTGAAAAACTTACCCCACATTGATTATACATTTTTAACAATGTTAATCTTCTAAAATTTTTAAGTTTTTTTAACTTTTTTGAAAAAAGTTTTACTGATGCTAAAAAAAATTATCGGTTCAATTTGGAGAAAAACTCCTCGTTACCTGCGCGTAAAATTAGTTCGTATTACGCAAAAGACATTTACGGTTTCGGCGGCGGCAATTATTACAAATAAAAACGGGGAGATTTTACTGCTCGACCACGTTTTCCGAACTGCATCCGGTTGGGGAATTCCGGGAGGATTTATCAATTACGACGAACAACCCGAAGCGACTTTAAAGCGCGAAATTTATGAGGAGACAGGCTTGGAACTGCACGATATAAGATTGGTTCGCGTCAGAACTATTTACAGCCATATTGAAATTCTTTTTCGTGCAAAATCAGGCGGCATCCCGAAAATTAGCCGCGAAATAAAACAAGCCGGCTGGTTTGGGATTGATGAAATGCCCGAAAAAATGAGTTTAGCAGAAAAAAAAGTTATTACAAAATTTATAAAATAATGTAATGTCAAGTTGGTTTTCCGCACAGAACATTTTAAGATTTATCACACAATTAAAAAATTACAAGGATAAAAAGGAGAAATAAATGGTTAATTTAATTCCGACACCGGAATCGGTAATGGAAATTTTGGAACAAACAGGCGCGTATCGGCACGGACATTTTGTTTATCCGAGCGGCAAACACGCTTCGCATTATTTTCAGATGCCGCTGGCGTTTCGGTATTACGACAATTCGAGAGTTTTGTCCGTCGGTTTAAGCCGCAAATTTCGGATGGACAAATCAATTGCCAGCCGTTTGCCGAAAATTTCGATTATCAGTCCGAGTCCGGGCGGCATTCCCGTCGCTTTTGCCGTGCGCGAAGCACTCGCCGCAGACCAGATTTATTGGGCGGAAATCGAAAACGGCAAACGCCAGTTTCGTCAATACTTAAAAGACAGCGACATTTATCCGTGCATTATTGTTGACGATTTGATTCGCACGGGAAGAGCGATTGCGGAAACGGTTGAATTGGTCAAAGAACTCGGCGCGGAAATCATCGGCTGCGGCTCAATTGTCAGATTTGAAGATGCGCCGGACGAAATCGAAGGCATTAAAATTCAATCCCTGACTGAATTTGACAGTAATCTTTACGATTCGTTTGATGAATGGAAAAAGGCGGAAGGAAACAACTCGCCGGAAGAAACCGTGCGTTTTTAATATGGAAATTTCCGTCATCATTCCAACCTTAAATGAAGAATTAACGATAAAAAAAACATTTGACGCGCTTTCGCGGCTGGTAAATGTTGGTGAAATTGTCATTGTTGACGGCGGAAGCGTAGATAAAACAATTGAAATTATCGAAAATTATTCTCATAAAAAGCCGTTTAGACTTATAAAAACTAACAAAGCTAATCGCGGCTTACAACTTCACGAAGGCACGAAACAAGCTTCCGGCGACATTTTTTGGTTTCTTCACGCGGATACGCGCCCGGTGCAGGGCTGCGCCAAACAAATTAAACAATATATGCGTTACGACGAAATTGTCGGCGGAAACTTTGAAATAGTTTTCGACGGCAAAACTCGTTGGGCGCGATTTCTGACCTGGCTTTATCCGCAGCTTCGCTCAATCGGTCTTGTCTATGGCGATTCGGCAATGTTCGCGCGTAGAGAAATCTACGAGAAAATCGGCGGTTTTCGTGATTTGCCTCTTTTCGAAGACGTTGATTTGTACAAAAAGCTAAGGAGAAAAGGTCGGTTTATGCACATAAATTTGCCTGTAACGACTTCATCGAGGCGTTTTGAAAATCGTTCATTCATCTGGACTTTCACACGCTGGTCAATTTTTCAAGGGTTATATTGGTTCGGTGTTCCGCCGCGTCTGCTGGCAAAAGGTTACAAAGCGATCAGAGAATAATATGAAAAATTTGGAAGAAGAAAAATTTCTAGCTGCCGCAGAAGCAGTCAAACTGATTAAAGACAATCAAATCATCGGTTTAGGAACAGGCTCGACGACTGAATTTGCCGTTCGGGAAATCGGAAAATTGGTTGAAAAAGGCTTGAAAATAAAAGGCGTTCCGACTTCAAATAAGACGGCGGAACTGGCAAAATATTTGAATATTCCTTTGATTAGCTTGGACGAAGTTGATTCGATTGACTTAACGATTGACGGAACTGACGAATTCAATGCGGATTTGAACTTAATAAAAGGCGGCGGCGGCGCGTTGTTCAGAGAAAAAATGGTCGCGCGTTTGACTGAAAAAGAAGTTATTATTGCGGATTCGAGCAAAAAGGTTGACGTTCTCGGCGCGTTCAAAGTTCCCGTTGAAGTCGTGCCAATTGCATTAAATTACGCACAAAAGCAAATTGAAAAAATTGGCGGCACGACAAAAATCAGAGAAAAAGACGGCAAAATTTTTGTAACTGATGCGGGCAATAAAATTCTTGATGCCGACTTTGGCGAAATCAAGGAGGCGAATGATATTTCCGAAAAATTAAATGCCATTGAAGGCGTTGTCTGTCACGGACTTTTTATCAACTTAGCAAATATGGTGATAATGTCGAAAGGTAATGAAATCAAGATTTTCAATCGCTAATTGTAAATGGAAAATTTGACAAAAATTTTAGCGGTTGGAATTGGCGGCGCGTTCGGCGCGATTGCACGCTATTTGATAAATATTTCGCCGCTTTCAAACATCTTTCAAAAATTCCCGTTTCCGACTTTTACCGTCAATATTCTCGGCTCGTTTCTGATCGGTTTTTTGTTAGTGCTTTTTACCGACAAATATACGGCGCACGAAAATTTGCGGATTGCTGTTTTACTCGGATTCATCGGCGCGTTCACGACTTTTTCGACATTTGAACTCGAAATTTTTGAATTGATTCGAGGGAAAAACTTTGTGATCGCTTTTGCATATCTTTTTCTAAGCGTTTTGGTCGGATTTATTGGAGTTGCGGGCGGAGTTTGGCTGGCGAAACGAATTTAGAGTTATACAGAAAATATTTTAGCCGCGAATTACACGAGTCACACGAATTGTTTTTATGTTTTTCATTCGTGTGATTCGTGTAATTCACGGCTAATTTTATCTCGATAACTCAAACGGTTTGCCGACGACAATTATCGGCAAACCCGCTTTTTGCAAAGTTTGATTTAATCTCGCCGTATCTTCAGTAATAAAACTATTTATCTGACTGATTTTCGGCGGAAGCTGCGTTTGCAATAGATTAAACTGTTCGCGCATTGCCGCCGTCGGCGCGGCGTTTCCGCCGGCGACTGCGCCGTATAAACCGCCTATTTGATCGGTTAATTTTGCCGATGCGCGAATGCTGTCTTCATCACCGACAATTAAATCTCCCGTGATCATATCAATCCGCTTTTTATAATCCGCTAAGGCTTTGGTCAAATCCGGCGAAACATCAGTCAAACGGTTTTTAGCGACTTTTTCGATTTGTTCGGCTTGCTGTTTCGCGCTGTCGAGCAAGCGCAAACCGTCGTTGAGCCTCGAAAGCATATCGCGCAGATTCATTGCCAAATCGAATTGCGATTGTAGTTCGGCAGTTGTAACCGAAACCGTCGGATCAATGCGAACTTCGACTTTTGTTTCCTGCACGGCTTTATCGCCGACTAATAATTTAACCGTATAAACGCCCGGCATCGCCTGCGGACCGCGCGGCGAACCGCCGAATTCGCGTTGTTCATCTGTTGGCGGCGTGCGCTGAGTCGCGCCTTCGTAACTCAAATTCCACGTCGCGCGATTTAAGCCTTTTTCCTTCAGCAGATTTTTTACTTCTGAGATTTTCTTACCCGACGAATCAAAAACTTCAAATTTCAACTGCGTTTTCGCATCCGGTTTGTCCTTCAAATAATAAGTAATAATCGCGCCGTTCGGCGGATTT
>JBDTSO010000043.1:0-12273 GCA_039931085.1 Acidobacteriota bacterium
TCTCAATTGGTTTTGGTATTATTTATCGATTCGGCTATCAGCTATTCCGCAGTACATTCATCAAATTTGAATTGTTCGGCAATTTCAAAACATTTTTGCGGAAGTTTGCGTAAAAACACTTTGTGCGTTTTCGCGCACGAAAGTTTTTTCCGGCTTTTACTTGATACTTGCGGCAAATTTCGTCAAAATAGATTTATCGCGTTCAAGTAATTGTTTTCTACAATATCCAAAACAGTAAAATATTCTACCGATGAAAAAAAACATATTTCTGCATCTGACGGTTTTATTGATGACCGCCGCCACCATTTTTGCCCAACAACCAAATGAATCGCCGCGTGTTTTGACCGCCGCCGATTACGCCCGCGCCGAAAAAATGTTGAGTTTCAGCACTAATCAACTCATTGACCGCGCCGGTGTGCGCCCGACTTTTTTGCCCGACGGCAGGCTTTATTACCGTGTTTTAACGCCAACCGGTAGCGAATACGTTTTGTTTGATCCGGGCAGCGGCAAGCGCATCACCGAAAACGATGAAAAACGACTGCTTGCGGGCGTTCCGGTTGCCAAAACTACGACTCCTGTTAATCAAGACCGCAACGCGATTGTTTCGCCGGACGGCAAAAAGGTCGCTTTTATCCGCGACTGGAATTTATGGATGCGCGATTTGACCAGCGGAAAGGAAACACAATTAACGGTTGACGGCGAGAAGAATTTCGGCTATGCAACCGACAACGCCGGTTGGACGCACAGCGACCGCGCGATTCTTTTGTGGTCGCCCGATTCAAGGAAAATCGCCACGTTTCAGCAGGATGATCGCGGTGCGAGCGATATGTATTTGGTAACAACAAACGTCGGCGCGCCGCGTCTCGAACAGTGGAAATATCCGCTGCCGGGCGAACCGATAGCGACGATTCAGCGCGTCATTATTGATACGGAAGTTCCAAAAGTTATTCGTTTGCAGATGCCGCCCGACGCGCATCGTTCGACGCTCTGCGACGACATTTCGTGCGGCGGCGATTTTACCGATAACGAGTGGAGCGCGGACAGTTCCAAACTCGCTTTCGTTTCGAGTTCGCGCGATCACAAACAGGCGAATCTGCGTGTCGCTGATGCCGTAAACGGCGGAGTTACGGACATTTACGAAGAAAAAGTTACGACGCAGTATGAATCCGGTCAGGGCGCGACGAACTGGCGTTATCTGCCCGCTTCCAACGAATACATCTGGTATTCGGAAAAGGACGGTTGGGGACATCTTTATTTATATGATTTGAAAACCGGAAAATTAAAAACTCAGATTACAAAAGGCGATTTCGTCGTTACGCAGCTTGTCAAAGTTGATGAAAAAAACCGCGTTTTGTATTTCAACGCCAACGGACGCGAAGCCGGACAAGACCCGTATTTCAGTCATTTTTATCGTGTTGATTTCGACGGCAAAAACTTAAAATTGCTCACGCCCGAAGACGGAAATCATCAGATTTTAATAGCGGACGACGGCAAAAACTTTGTTGATACCTATTCAAAACCCGACGTTCCGCCGACCTCAGTTCTGCGCGATGTGAACGGCAAATCAATCGCCGTGCTGGAAAAAACCGATGTTTCGCGTTTAACTGCGGCGGGCTGGAAACCGCCGACACCGATTACGGTCAAATCGCGCGACGGCAAATGGGATTTGTACGGTTTGATGTTCACGCCGACGAATCTGGACAAAACGAAAAAATATCCGGTTGTCAATTATATTTATCCGGGACCGCAGGGCGGCGGTGTCGGCAGCCGTTCATTTGCGGCTTCGCGCAACGATCATCAGGCGTTAGCCGAACTCGGTTTCCTCGTCGTCGTCATTGACGGAACGTGCAATCCCGACCGGTCAAAAGCGTTTCACGACGCTTGCTACGGCAATATGGCGGACAATACTCTACTCGACCAAATTGCGGGAATAAAGCAGTTAGCCGAAAAATATCCGTATATGGATATTGATCGTGTCGGCGTTTGGGGACATTCCGGCGGCGGATTTGCAACGGCAGCGGCGATGTTTCGCTATCCCGATTTTTACAAAGTCGGCATCTCGGAATCCGGCAACCACGACAATCGCAATTACGAAGACGATTGGGGCGAACGCTACATCGGTTTGCTCAGCGGCGATAATTACGAAAAACAGGCGAATCAAATCTACGCGAAAAACTTGAAAGGAAAATTGCTCCTCGCGCACGGCGGAATGGACGACAATGTGCCGCCGTCAAATACACTTTTAGTTGTTGACGCGCTCGTCAAAGCCAACAAAGATTTCGATTTGATAATTTTCCCGAACGCGCGGCACGGCTACGGCGCAGACAGTCTTTATATGATGCGCCGCCGCTGGGACTATTTCGTCAAAAATCTGATGGGCGCAGAGCCGCCGAAGGATTACAAAATAACGCCGAAACAAGATTTGCGAATGATGCCGAAGTAATTTAGAAGAAACTTATAGAGGTATTTTAGTAAGTGAACAAAGTTTTTAGAATATTTGTCAGCGTTCAGAGTCCAAACTTCAGTACGGACTCTGAACAAATCAAAATGGCGCGAAACTTTTGTTCACTTGCTTAGAGCGTTTACAGAATCAATGTAGGCTGTCGCCTGCCGGTTGCGGCAATTGCGCCTTGTCTTTGAACAGGCTCACAGCCTGTTCTACTTTTTGCTGTATATTCAACTATTACCGATCTGATAAAGATTTAGTTTAATAATGCGAAAGCCCGCAAAATTACGGGCTTTCGTTATTTGTGGTGAAGTTTGAGTATTTATGTCAATTCGGCAAAGCTGCCAGTGCGGTATCGGTGGAATCCGCAAAATACGCGCCCGTAAATCCCTGCAAGGATTTTTGGATATACCAGATGTTTTGACGGCGCACGGCAAAATCGGTTTTGCCGTCGCCGTCGTAGTCTGCCGCAACCGGCTGATCGCCAGCCTGACCGAACCGGAAGGCTGAAAGTGCATAGCCTTCCGTAGTTTGAGTGAGATACTGATACCAAACGCCGTTTGACGGACGGAAAACAACCAGATCGGTTTTACCGTCGCCGTTAAAATCTCCGACCGCCGGAATATCTCCCGTTTGTCCGAACTGCACGGCTTTGAATTGATTGCCTGAACCGCTTGCCAACCAGTAAAACACGCCATTAGACGGTCGCCAGACAGCGATGTCAGCTTTGCCGTCGCCGTCCAAATCGGCATCAGTTAGGGGAATATCGTCTGAAAGACCGAATTGATAAGCAACAAATTGGTTGTTGGAGCTTTGCAGAATATACCATGTGCCGTTTGACGGTCGCCAGACGGCGATGTCAGCTTTGCCGTCGCCATCGAAATCAGCCGCCACGGGTTTATCTTCCGCCGCACCCCAGTGAATTGCGCTGAAACCCGCGTTTGATTGAAGCAGATACCAGATACCTTCGGATGGTCGCCAGACGGCAATATCCGTTTTGCCGTCGCCGTCAAAATCAGCCGCCGCGGTTTTGTCGCCACTTGTTCCGAAATATGTCGAAACTGTCTGCTCGTTTTGGCTGTCAAGAATTCTCCAAATACCCGCGACACCGCTGAATACTCCCAAATCAGCGCGTCCGTCGCCGTCGAAGTCAAATCTCGTTCGACGCGGCGATTGTTCAGCATCTATCAACCGGGCGATGTATGTACGCTTTGCATTCGTACCGCCGCCGACACTGATAATCGTGAAATCGCCGCCGACCAATAAGCGACCTTCGCCGTCAATCGCCAAACTCAGAACTTCGGCGTTCACAAGATAATCGGTTGAAACAAGACTGCCGTCCGACTTTAGTTGAGCGAGATTTTGCCGCTTTTGTCCGTTGAATTCGTTGAATCTGCCGCCGACGAATATCTTTCCGGAAGGCGATGCTAAAATTGTGTTTATTCTGTCGTTTGCGCCTGTTCCGGCGTTAAACGTATCGTCCGCGCTACCGTCGGAATTCACGCTCAAAATGTCGGAGCGTTTAATCAGCGAAGGGAACGGGCTTGTTTTGGCAAATAAAATTTTGCCGTTCGGAAGCAGTGCCAATGCCGAAACTATCCGTCCGCTTTCTTGACTGATGTTAAATGTTTGATCCGAACTTCCGTCGGAATTCAGGCGGGCGAGAAAGGCGTTTTGTGTGCCACCGTTATCATATCTGCCGCCGATGACAATTTTTCCGTCCGGCTGCACGGCTAAATCGTAAACAAAGAAAGTACTTTGCGCGGCATAAATCGTCGGATTAAATGAAGCATCGTGTGAACCGTCGGCGTTTAATTTAAGCGGAAAAGGAAGTTGCGGGGCTAGGTTGCGGGAAGTTCCGACGATTATTTTGCCGTCACCCAAAACCGCGGTCTTATTTTTTCCGCCGGCGCAGCAACCGAAAAGGTCATTGATAAGCACATCAACATTGAAGGTCGAATCAATACTGCCGTCCGCATTTAAGCGCACTAGATTTGATTTGATCACACTATTGATCGAATAACTGAAATAGCCGGAAACCAAAATCTTTCCGTCCGACTGCACAGTTATATTATAAATGTCTGAGATTTGAGTGAAAGAATTCGTTCCGCTCGTACTAATCTGAAAGGTCGTGTCAAGAGAAGAATCAGCATTCAGACGGGCAATTTTATATCGAACGGAATTGCCGACCATATCAAATTTGCCGCCGATTAATATCTTTTCGTTTGTTTGAACCGCAATCGTTCTGATACTGCCCGGATTAATACTTTGAAAACCGATGCCGCCGGCATTAAAAGAAGTGTCGAGAGTTCCGTCAGGATGAAGCCGGGAAAAATAATTCGGGATATTTGTAGAAACTCCCGAATTACTGGCATCGCCGATAATTACACCGCCGTCGGGTTGAACTCCGTGACAAGAATAACCTTCCGGCAAGACGTGTGTGGCGAATGAATCGTCAACACCGCCGTTCGAGAGATAACGCCTGATCTCAGATGCCGATAAACCCGTTGACACGACAATTTTGCCGTCATTAGACAAAGACAATTGCCGCGCGGGGGAATAATTCGGGAAATTTATCGTGGTAAAACCGCCGTCATCGCCACCGTTTTCATTCAGGCGATACAAATTAGCCGAATTGAGAACGAGAATTTTGCCGTCCGGCTGAACGGTTACTGACGCAATTTGATGACTACTAAGGATTTTACCGGTGAATGTCGCGTCAACCGTGCCGTTTTCGTTCAGTCTTTCAACTGAACTCGAAGAACTGCTTTCCAGAGAGATAATTACCTTGTCGCCCTGCGCCGCAATTCGTGGGACGGATGTGGAAAAAGCTATATCGAATTGAAAGGTAATGTCTTGAGAACCGTCTGAATTTAATCTGATGACGCGGCGCGAAACCGAATTGCCGTCGGTGATAACTCCCGACAAAATCGTTCTTCCGCTTGCATCTACCGCAGCGTCATAAACAAAACCGCCCAATTTGTAATCAAACGTCGTGTCGAATGTTCCGTCACTGTTCAGACGAATGACTTGTTTGCCTGCTGCCGTTTGATCGCTCGGACGCAAATCAACTCCGCGAATAATCAGTTTGCCATCCGGCTGAACAACGATCTTAGTCGGATAACCGCCCGCCGCGAGCGATACCGAATTAAATGTCGTATCAATCGTGGCATCCGAATTCAGGCGGACAACTCCGCCAATCGGCTGACGATTATATGAATTGAAGTTGCCCGCAATCAAAATTTTACCGTCCGCCAGCGGCATCACCACCGTAACTTGTTTAATACTAAACGAATTTGTCTGAATTTGCGGATTGAATGACGGATCAACCGAATCGAGAATGCTGTGTCCACCGTAAATCGCACTGCTCAAAGCCGTTATGATTGACAACAGCAAAATTGTTTTTAGATTCTTTCTCATCACATCGAGCGTCGAAACGCCATTTAATACGTCGGTTTTATTATTGATAAATTTCTTCATAAGTCTTATTCTTACTATACAAAGCCGACTTCGACGCGCAAATTAGAGGATAAATGAGGATGAGGCTTATTTCACGTATAATTAAATTTACATCGAAGTTTTAGCAAAAACTATCATAAAATTGCGAATGCTGACGTATTATTGCGGTAACTTACAAACATACAAGTTAAAAGTAAAAATATTTTACTTTTGCGACATCAGCGAGCAATAAAAATATAGACTTTTTTTGTGTCAAATGTAAATATTTTTCAGGAAACAGAATAAACGGTAAATAAATTATGAGTTCCGAAAATCCGGAAAAAGGTTGTCATAATCATTCAAAGGTTGACGAAGGCAGAACCAAAACGCGCTATAACTGGCGCGGCGATTGGGTTGTCAACAGCCGTGACCGCTGGAAAAATCTAATGGTTATCCGCAATCGCCATCATATCCGTGAATCGTATATCAAACCCGACAAACTGACTTATCATTTGATAACCGTTTATATGGGCGCACCGTCGCGTCAGCAATCGCTTTTGTCGGGTAGAAATTACAATATTCTGCAAACCGCCGGAAATGTAACTGTATTCCCCGAAGCAACTTCTTTACAGTCGTGGTATGACGAAGTTGAACAGGACGATATTTATCTGCATCTCGAACCGGAATTCGTCAAATCCGTGGCGGAAGGCGCGGAGATGAATCCCGACAAAGTGGAAATCACGTCCGCGCTCGAATCACGCAGTTTGATCATCGAATCAATGGCGCGGATGGCTTTCGACGAACTCCAGCGCGGTGCAGAAGCGACTGCCAGCAATCTCTACGCCGATTCGGTCGCCAACATTCTCGCCGTTCAGCTTTTGCGCGAATATTCAACCGATAAAATGCTGCCCGAAAAGCGTTATGTCAACGGGTTGACTAACAAAAAACTGGCGCACGTTCTGGATTTGATAGAAAGCGATTTGGCAGAAGATTTATCGTTAAAAGTTTTGGCAAATGCCGCCGGTTTGAGCGAATATCATTTTCTGCGAATGTTCAAACAATCAACCGGCTACACGCCGCACCAATACGTCATCAACCAGCGCATCGAGCGCGCCCGCGAACTGCTCAAAAAAACGGATATGACCATCACGGAAATCGCCTATCTGCTCGGCTTTTCCAATCACGCGCATTTCACACATCATTTCCGCCGCAAAACCGGATTCACACCGAGCGAGATGCGTTAATAATGCAAAAGATTATTTGAAATTTTATTCTTTGCAATCGGGACACTTTTTGACAGTAACAGTCTGCGTTTTCGTTTCGCCGCAAATTCCGCAGCCGTCGGCAACTCCGGCGGTAACTGTATAAGTTCCCGGCGTAACGCCCGACAAATCCCAGACAACACTTGCGCCCTGACCAACAATTTTTCCGGCTGTAACTGTATAACTGTAAGTGAGAACATCGTTTTCAGGATCAACCGCTTCCGTTGAAACAGTTATCACTTGCTTACTGTTCGCGCAAAAAGTTGAATTTGCCGGACAATTCGCCGTAATTTCGGTCTGATTCAGAATAAGGTTTGTCACATTAGCAAATCCATTATAATGTTGTCTTCTACTTGTTCTCCCTGGTGAAACAACAAATCCAAATGGAAGAAGCGGCTTTACGATTTCCGACAGATAGTCCGTTTTCGCCGCATCGCGTTCGAGATGCGGAAAGCGTTCACCGCCGTTGTAATTTATTTTGTAAGTTTCAGTTGAATTGCCGTTTTCGGCGGTCAGTTCAAGCGGCGAATTATTTTTCGTCGCGGCAATCGCTTTGTGCAGATGTTCTATCGAAAAATCTTCGCCGCCGATTTTCGTGATTTTCATTCCCGGCGCAAGTCCGGCTTGTGCCGCCGGCAAACCGGGATTGATGTCTGAAATTGTTCCGTCTTTATTGACTAAAACGCCGATTGAAAAAAGTGCGCTGACAAAATTATAAGTTTTCTCGCCCCCGCTGATGTAAACATTCGGCGTTTCGTTATAGATGAGTTTCCAGCCGCCGTTTGTGATTCCGCCGAGCGGCGCGTTTGGCTGAATCATATAAATTCGCTCGTTGAAAAATCCGCGCCAATCGTAAGGCACGACTTCGTTTAGAGTTCGCGTGACATCTTCAAAACTATACGGCACAATTTTCGGCGCGGTGTTTTGTCCGCCGTGAAATTTTTTCAAGAAATCGTCGAGCGATTTCTTGCCGCCCGATTTCTGACGGATTAAAACATCGGCTTCGAGCCAGATCAATGCGCCTTCGTCGTAATAATCAACGCGGCGGCGTTCGTTGCGCCACGCTCTGGGCGAGCCGTAAGTAAATTGCACGGCACGCGCCGTGTCAACCAGCGGTCGCCAGCGTCTGCCGGTTTCGTTATTTAAATCAGCCGCATCCGCCGCCAGAACTTCGCGGTAATCTTCCGGTGTCCAAAGTCCGCTGCGCGTCGGGAAAACGTGACCGAGATACTGCGTCAAACCTTCATAAACCCATAAAAACTCTGCTTTCATCGGCGTTTCATAATCGCCCGTTGCCAGTCCCGCTGGACGGCGATATTTGCCGTTCCAAGAATGCGTGTATTCGTGTCCGAGCAAATCGCCGAGATCAAGCAAACGGTAAGCATCGGTAAATGATTTTTCGCCCACGCCGTCTTCGCTCGACTGGTGATGTTCCAAACCTTCGCTGCCGCCGACATCGCTCAACGTCAATAAAAATTTGTAATTGTTATAATGATGCGCTCCGAACGCCGCATTCGCCTGCTTGATTAGATTTTTCCAGCCTTCGAGCGTTGCCGGATTATATTCGAGAGCTTCGGCAGAATCGGCAAAAGCATCAATTTCGTGCATCGCGCCGCCCACTTCGATCAGCGGAATTTTTTTGTAAAATTTACCGACGACGGCGGGCGAATCAACTAATTTTGTCAGCGTAACTTGTTTGAACTGAACAGGATTCGCCGTTTCATTGGCTGTTTCCAAAGCCGTTGCATATTTCCAATCAGCGGGCAATTTCAGCGCAGCCATAACATTTACATCGTCGGCTTTCGCGCCTTCCGGGTAAAGAATCAGCCGATTCCATTTAATCCGCGACAGATTCGCGCTGGCAATTGTTCCGGGCTGCGAAACGTCGTCAAAGGCGATTTCGACTTCCTTTACGCCGTTCGGAATCGTCAAATGAAATTCAAACATTTCAACATCATCGCGCCGCCACGCTAATTGTTTGCCATTTGCCGTGATATACAGATTGACTATATCGTTTAAAGTTCCGGTCGGCGCGTGTTCGCCCGGAATCCATTTCGGATAAAAAAGCGCGAACTCGCCCGCTTTGACCGGCATCGTTTCCTGAACGTGAATGATATTTTTCGCCGCTTCGGTTGCGTCAACATCCAATTTAATCGCTGTTTGCGCGAACGCGATTGAAACCTGAATTACCAGTAATGCAAATATCAATGTGATCTTTCGACAGTCGTTTTTTTTCATAAATGTTTCGCTCAAAAATTTCAAATTTAATCACAGATTAACACAGTCAAAAACAAAATCCGCAACCATTAAAGTCACGGATTAAGTCAAAACGCGCAAATCGTTCTAAGCAATTATGGGCGAAGAGTTTTATGTTAAGGAAAAAAGGACTTTTAGCCACAGATTGACACGGATTAACGCCGGATATTTTTTCGGACATTTATATCTGAGTTCATCTGTGAACATTTGCGGCTAAAATTTTTTACTGAAATCGCCGTCGTTTTCAAACTACTTAATTTTCTTTCCCTTAATCGCTTGCCCGTTCTGCAATAGCGTTAAGCCGACTACCTTTCCGGCGGCATCTTTTTCAAATGAAACAGTTGCATTGACGGCGGGAATTGCAAACTGCGTTTCCGAAACGGGTTCGAGTTCGAGTTTGCCCTGTCCGGTCGCTTGTCCGAAAAGTTTGTCGTCTTCTTTGGTTACGGTCAAAACGAAATTCGGCGCGAGTTCGTAATCACCGACATAAAAATCGAAAACTGCGCGGTTGATTTTTGTTTCTTTGCCTTCGAGACGATTAACGATTTGCCGTGCGTTGGCATTAGACGGATCGAGTTCGACGGCTTTTTTGTAATTGGCGAGCGCGAGTTCCTTTTGATTGTCCGCCAGATGTGCTTCGCCGAGACTGTCATAAGGATTTGCCGATTTCGGGAACATTTCGACGTTTAATTTGAAAACTTCAATCGCGTCTTTCGCCCGATTCGCGCGGACGAATTGATAACCGAGCGTGTTGAGTTCACTTTCCGAAAAATCATACGTCTCAGGTTTTTCGGATTTAAGTTTGCGATATTCGGCGACCGCCGCCGCGCCGCCTTTTTCCATTGCGATTTTGTGAAGCGCGTCGCCGATAGATTTTTTCGGCGGGTCAAACGGCTGATTGTTTAAGATATTGACAATCGAATTCGTGATATTGCCTTGATATTGTCCGAGTCCGACGTTATCGAGCAGAATTATCGTCTGCTGCCGATCAACTAATCTTGTCAGCAAACAATTAAATCCGTTGATGCCGCCGCCGTGCTGGATAATTTTGATTTTCTCAGCGGTTTTTCCAAGCGGTCGGTCGGTAATTTCAAAGCCGTAACCGTAATCGGAAAGACCTGGCGTGAACATTAGTTTTTTGCTTGCGGCGGAAATTATTTTGTTTTCGTAAAGCGACTGATCCCATTTGTAGAGGTCTTCGACGGTCGAATACATCGAACCGGCGGCGTAGGGCAGAGACATATCGAGATATGCGGCGTTGACATAGCCGTCAGGCGTTTTTTCATAACCTTCGGCGCGTTTTTTGATCAGCGGCGCGTAATTGTCGTAACCGCTTTTCGTCATTCCGAGCGGTTCGAGAATGCGTTCTCTTAAAACCGTTTCGTAAGATTTTCCCGTAACTTGTTCGATAATCGCGCCGAGCAGAAAATAACCGGAATTGTTGTATTTGAATTTTGTTCCCGGCGCGAATTCGAGATCGCCGCTCGCGTATTTTTTGACGAAATCCGCCGGTTTATACGGATTGCGGCTGACGTTGGCGAAAAAATCCGGCTGATTGGTATAACTCGGAATGCCCGAAGTATGATTTAGAAGCTGGTGAACGGTGATCTTATCGCCGGTATCTTTGCGATAATCGGGCAGATAATCGCTTAATTTGCCGTCGAGTTTGATTTTGCCTTCTTCGACAAGCTGCAAAATGAGCGTAGCGGTGAATTGTTTCGTCACCGAACCGATGCGAAATTTCGTATCCGTTTGATTCTGAATTTCCCATTCCATATTCGCCATTCCGAAACCTTTTTTATAAACGACCTGACCTTTTTCAGCAACGAGAACCGCACCGTTAAACTGTCCGTAATCATAATAAGATTTCATCAATTCATCAATCTTTCGCGCTTTTTCCTGAGCGTTAGCGGCGGACACAGTTACCAACAAAATGACAAATAAGTAAAAAAGTTTTTTTGTTTTCATCAATTCTTTCTCCAATATAATTTATTTGATTGAGTAACGCTCGCCAACTAAGTTTTGTTCATTAAAAAAATGAATCTGCTGGTGCAGTCATTAGATTTGGAAATTTTAATTTGTTTTGGGCATTCATCTAGTAAGCTGCCAAAAGCCGCGCGGCTTCGACAATTTCATCTATTTGCGGCAAAAAATAATCTTCCATCTGCGGCGCAAACGGCACGGGCGCGTCAATCGAAGCGACGCGAATCACGGGCGCGTCGAGCCATTCAAACGCTTCTTCGGCGATAATCGCCGAAAGCTCGCCGCCGATGCCGCCGGTCAAAGATGATTCGTGCAGAATCATCGCGCGGTTGTTTTTTTTGACAGTCGCCAGAATCGCTTCTTTGTCCAGAGGCGCGAGCGAACGCAAATCAATTACTTCGACTTTTAAACCGTCTTTCTTTTCCAAAACGTCCGCCGCGTCTAAAGCGTTCCAAACCTGCGCGCCGAACGTGATGATTGATAAATCTTTGCCTTCACGCGCCGTTCGCGCCTTGCCGATTTCGACGATGTAATCTTCTTCCGGTAATTCTTCACGAAGTCGCGGCAGACGGTAAAGTTTTTTGTGTTCAAAAAACAAAACCGGATCAGGATCGCGGATCGCCGCTTTGATTAAACCTTTTGCGTCGTAAGCCGTCGAAGGTTCGACCATTTTCAAACCCGCCGTGTTTAAGAAAAACGATTCCGCGTTCAAAGAATGAAACGGTCCACCGCGCACACCGCTTCCGCAAGGTCCTCTGAACACGGCTTGAATCGCTCCGCACCCGCGATAACGCGATTTTGCCGCGTAATTCGTCAGCATATCGAAACCGCCGGAAATAAAATCAATAAACTGAAATTCAGCAATCGGCTTCATTCCCATCAACGCCG
>JBDTSO010000044.1:0-12091 GCA_039931085.1 Acidobacteriota bacterium
CGCATTTTGGAATATTTGGCGGTTCGTCAACTCGTCAAAAATCCGAAAGGCACGATTTTATGTTTTGTCGGTGCGCCCGGAAAAACTTCACTGGGCAAATCAATCGCCAACGCTACGGGCAGAAAATTTGTGCGTTTATCTTTAGGCGGCGTTCACGACGAAGCCGAAATTCGCGGACATCGGCGCACTTATATCGGCGCACTGCCCGGTCAAATCGTGCAGTTGATGAAGCGCGCCGGAACAATTAATCCGGTAATTTTATTGGACGAAGTTGATAAAATCGGCAAAGACTTTCGTGGCGATCCGTCGGCGGCACTTTTGGAAGTTCTCGATCCCGAACAAAATAATACGTTCCGCGATCATTATTTGGATGTAGATTACGATTTGTCGCAGGTTTTCTTTATTGCGACGGCGAATGTTCTGCACACTATTCCAGCCGCTTTGCAGGACAGATTGGAAATTTTGTCGCTTTCCGGCTACACGGAACGCGAAAAAGCGCAGATTGCCAAGCGTCATTTGATTCCGAAACAAGCCGAAGGCAATGGTTTAGATGCGGAAAAAGTAAAATTTACCGACGACGGCGTTTTGGAAATCATTCGTCATTACACGCGCGAAGCCGGCGTTCGCAACTTGGAAAGAGAAATTGGTTCGTGTTTGCGAAAAATCGCCAGAAAGTTTGTCGCGTCCGGCAAAGATGAGGATTTTAAGGAAGTAATTGACGCGGAAAAAGTGCGCGAATTACTTGGCACAATTCGTTTTCGCAAACAGGATATTGCCCGAAAATCGGAAATCGGACTCGTCAACGGCTTGGCGTGGACGGAAGTCGGCGGCGATGTGCTTCAAGTCGAAGCGACGGTTGTCAAGGGGCGCGGCAACGTCAAATTAACCGGAAAACTCGGCGAAGTAATGCAGGAATCGGCACACGCCGCACTGACCGTCGTTCGCTCACGCGCCGAAAAACTTGGCATAGACCCGAAGGATTTTCACAAAAAGGATTTGCACATTCACGTTCCCGAAGGCGCAATTCCGAAAGACGGTCCAAGCGCGGGAATTACTTTGGCGACGGCGATGGTTTCGGCTTTGACCGGCAAACGGGCGCGGCACGATGTCGCCATGACCGGCGAAATTACGCTGCGTGGAAAGGTTCTGCCGATTGGCGGTTTAAAGGAAAAACTGCTCGCCGCGCATCGTTTCGGTTTGAAAACGATTATTATTTCAAAGGAAAACGAAAAGGATTTAGCCGATGTGCCGGAAGAGGTGCGCGAAGATTTAACGATTCACGCTGTTTATTCGATTGACGAAGTTTTGCAGTTTGCATTGGAAGAAAAGCCGCTCGAAGAAGAAATCGAAACACCGCAAATTTGGTCGAGCGATTCGAACTCAAACGAAATAAGAACGATTATCGAATAATTAAAAAAGGCGGAATAATCGATTATTTCCCGCCTTTTTTGTTTTAAATTTCAAATTCGGCAAATTTCAAATTCTATTTTTGCAGTTGGTTTTAACTGACATCTTTACAAATTACTTTAAGTGTCGCTTTGCTGACAGTTGAAGTAATTTCTAGAAATGTTGTTTTCGGTTTTGTCTTCAAAAATTCCAATATCTGGTTTTATCAATCAAATTTAGAAGTTGTAAAAAATTAAACTATTAAAAATGCCGTCCAAATTTTTGTCCATATCGAAAGTCATTTAACAAAAATGTTGATCTTTATTTTTTATGACAATTTCAGCCGAAATTAAAACTGAATTTGAACGTCTCCAAAACGCGCTAAAAAGCGGGAGCCGTATAGTTTCTCTAAACGATTTAACCTCAATCGCTTCCCGTGCTTTTATTCTCGCAAAATTACAAGCTGAAACGGATAAAACTTTTGTCGTCGTCGCCGATTCAAACAAAGAACTTGAAAATTGGGAATATGATTTGGAGTTTTTTAAGTCCAGATTTCAGATTTCAGATTCCAAATCGAATAAAGCCGGAATTTTGACATTGCCTTCGATAGAAAGCGATGTTTACGCTGGAATTTCGCCGCACACAGAAACTCTAGAAAAACGAGCTTTAACGCTTTGGAAATTGACGCAAAATCAGCCAGATTTTGTTGTCGCTTCTGCCAAATCTTTGATTACCAAAACCGTTTCGCCGGAAGAAATCAGCGCACTCGGCGCGATTTTGAAACTCGACGAAGATTTTCCGCCGGATATTTTAATTGAAAAGCTCGGGGCAAGCGGTTATGTGCGCGAGGAGCCGATCAAAAACATCGGCGAATTTAGTATGCGCGGCGGAATTATTGATGTTTGGTCGCCGGACGCGGAAAATCCGGTTCGCATTGAATTCTTTGGCGATACGGTTGATTCGATTCGGGAATTTGACGCGGAAACGCAGCTTTCGACCAAAAAATCAAAACAAACTTCAATCGCGCCGATGCGTGAATTTGCGGCGAACGCGCAGGATTTTAAGGATTGGGCTTTTTTCGCCCGCGAGCGATTTGCCGACGAACGATTTGCGCGAAACTTAAAAGACCGCACGGATTTTGCCGACGAAGGCGAAGATTTTTCAGGTTGGGAATTTCTAATTCCGCTCGTCAAACCGCGAACTTCAAACATTTTCGATTTTTTGAAAAACTGTGTTTTCATCATTGACGAACCGATTCTCGTTGAAAAAACTCTCAGCGAATTTTACGAAAATCTGGAAAATCGCTTTGCAGAAACAGACGAACACGACGAAATCGGACTCGCGCCGGATGAACTTTTTTTAGCGGTTGAAGAATTACGCGGAAATTTGGATAAAAAAAACCGTATCGAACTTCGCGCTTTGGGCAAAACCGCCGCGCAGACGGATGAACAATTTCAATTGGTTGAACAATTTGGAAACAGCGAATCAGAAAATGAACGACAAAGGACAAAGGACAAAGGACGAAACCCGCTCTTTTTATTTCCGTCCGCCGAAAAATCCGTTGACATCGAAATCGGTTCGCGTTCGACGCGCAAATTTCACGGCAACGTCAAAGAATTTGCCAATGAGATAAAATCTCAAAATCAAAAATTTAGACAGCAAAATTTTGTAATGCAGACACTCGGTTTAGCCGAAAGACTGGAAGAAATTCTGCGCGATTATGATGTTGCACTGCCGGAAAACTCTCTTTTCGTCGGCGATTTGTCAAGCGGTTTTGAAATTCCCGCGCTGGATTTGATTGTTTACACCGAAACCGATATTTTCGGCGAAGTTACGCAGCACGAATACCAAAAACCAAAAACCAAAAACCAAAAACCAAAGAGCAAAATAGCCGCTTTTGTTTCGGATTTCCGCGATTTAAAAGCTGGCGATTTTGTCGTTCACGTTGATCACGGCATCGGACGTTTTGAAGGTTTGCAGACGATTT
Source organism: Acidobacteriota bacterium (assembly GCA_039931085.1). GTDB lineage: Bacteria > Acidobacteriota > Blastocatellia > Pyrinomonadales > Pyrinomonadaceae. The sequence goes on from JBDTSO010000044.1 coordinate 3,374, forward strand.
CGGCGCAGGGCAGCGAGCGCGAATTTATGCTGCTCGTGTATGCCGAAAATGCGAAATTATTTGTTCCGGTTGAACGGTTGGATTTGGTTTCGCGCTACAGTTCGGGCGAAGGAGTCGCGCCGACTCTGGATCGCTTGGGCGGTTTGGGATGGCAGAAAACAAAGGCGAAGGCGAAACGCGCGATGCGCGATATGGCGGACGAACTTTTGCGTCTTTACGCCGAGCGGAAAATGGTGCAAGGCTTTGCGTTTTCAGCAGATACGCCGTGGCAAAAGGAATTTGAAGATGCGTTTCCGTATCAATTAACTGTTGACCAAGCCGCCGCGATTGAGGATTCAAAAAACGACATGCAAATTGCCGTTCCGATGGATAGATTAGTTGTCGGCGATGTCGGTTACGGCAAAACGGAAGTGGCGATGCGGGCAGCATTTAAAGCCGTGATGGACGGCAAACAAGTGGCGATTTTAACGCCGACAACTATTCTCGCTTATCAGCACGCGGAAACTTTTAAGCAGCGATTTGCCGCATTTCCCGTCAATATCGAATTGCTGTCGCGGTTTCGCTCGCCGAAAGAGCAAAAGGAAGTTGTCGCCAAAGCGGAAAAAGGCGAAGTTGATATTTTGATCGGAACGCACAGAATTTTATCAAACGACGTTAAATTGCCGAAAATCGGTCTGGTCGTCGTTGACGAAGAACAAAGATTTGGAGTCGCGCACAAGGAAAAGCTCAAACAATTGAAAAAGAAAGTTGACGTTTTGACACTTTCAGCTACGCCGATTCCGCGCACTTTGAATATGTCTCTGCTCGGAATGCGCGATTTGTCCGTGATCGAAACGCCGCCGCGCGACCGTTTGGCGATTAACACGCAGGTCGTGCAGTTTTCCGAAGGCGTTATAAAGTCGGCGATTGAACTGGAATTATCGCGCAACGGGCAAATATTTTTTATTCATAATCGCGTCGAAACCATTGAATCCATCGCCGCGCACATTCAAAAAATCGTGCCGAATGCGCGAATCGCCGTCGGACACGGACAGATGAATGAAAAGGCGTTGGAAAATATAATGCTCGATTTTATTGATTATAAATACGACGTTTTGGTGGCGACGACGATCATCGAAAACGGCATTGACATTCCTCGTGCAAACACGATAATTATCAACCGCGCCGATAATTACGGGCTTTCGCAGCTTTATCAACTGCGCGGAAGAGTCGGACGTTCAAATCGCCGCGCTTACGCATATCTTTTGATTCCGGGCGAATTGGAACTTACGCCGATTGCGCGTCGTCGTCTTTCGGCAATCAGGGAATTTTCCGATCTGGGCGCGGGTTTTCGTATCGCCGCGCTCGATTTGGAATTGCGCGGCGCAGGAAATATTCTCGGCGGTCAGCAATCGGGACAGTTAGACGCGCTCGGTTTTGATCTCTATACGAAAATGCTGGAGCGCACCATACAAGAATTAAAAGGCGAAACGGTCGAAGACGAAACTAGCGTTTCGATCAATCTCGGCGTTGACGTTTCGATTCCGCAGGATTATATTTCAGAAACTTCGCAGAGATTGCGGACATATAAACGCATTTCTTCTGCCGACAACGAAGATGTTTTGCGCCGCATTTATGAGGAAATCCAAGACCGTTACGGCAAAATGCCGGAATCGGTGGAAAATTTGTTTGAATATGCACGTTTAAGAAAATTAGCGGAAGAAATGCACATTGTTTCAGTTGATAAAACAAAGGACGGATTCGCCGTCAAACTCAGCGAAAATGCTAAAATCGCACCCGAAAAATTGATGGAATTTTTGGCTGAAAACGAAGGATCGAAATTTTCGCCGAGCGGTATTTTGCAAATCGTCGTTAAAATTGAAAATTTAATCGAAACTGCAAGGAAAATTTTAGAAGAACTTCGGTCCGAAAGAATAAAGGCGAAAGAATAAAGGCGAAGGTAAGAATAATCGGATTTTAAAATGTTTTTGCTGCAAATTAAATTCCTTGCTTTTAATTTTTACTTTATCCGCTATCTTTTCGCCTTTACAAAGAATCCTGTTTTTTTTCGCTTTGTATTTGCTTTTCAGACGAAGCAGGCGGTTTTGTCGCCGGTTTTTCTACTGGTTTTTCCGTCGGTTTCGCCGGCATTTTTTCTGTTTTCGGCGCGACAGTCGGTTTTGTTTCCGGTGTCGGCTGCGGATTTTGCACTGGTGTCGGTGAAGTTTGAGTCTGCGTGTTTGCCTGATTCGTCGTCGTTTTCGGTGTCGGCGCAGGTTTTACATTCACATTGGCGTTTGTATTCATTGGTTGCGGAACTAGAACATAGCCGCCATCCTGCGGCATAAACTGGCTGCCGTCGCCCGGAATCGTGTAGATTTGTCCGCCCGGTGCAACGTACTGTTGCGGCGGTGCGCCTGCCGGTGGTTTTCCGCTTGCCCACGGATTGTAACCGTCGCCGAAACCGTCGCCGTTTGGTATCTGTTGCGGCACACCCACACTTGAATTCGGCATCATTCCGTCTGCTGAATAGGGAACAAATCCCGCTGAACCCTGCTCGTTCATTCCGGTTGCCGGATTGAGCGGCTGCACGGGCTGTGCGTTGGCATCGGTTGGCAGTTGCGTTACCGGATTAGTTTGTTTGCTCTGCGTAAAATAAATCATTGCCGCGCTCAAACCGACAACTCCGATTAAAACGACAAAGGCGGTTTTCCATAAATTATTTTTCAAGCCTTCATCATCTAATATAACCGTTTTCGCTTCGGCGGGGTTTGCCGAAATTCGACTCAGCACATCGGCAAATTCTCCGGCACTTTGATAGCGCATTTCGGGATTTTTCGCCAACGCTTTAATAACAACTGGCTCGATATAATCGGGTAAATCGCTGCGGAAAGCGGAAAGCGGAACGGGCGGATTTTCCGCTTGCTTCATCATTAAATCCGTCGGATTTTCCGCCGCGAACGGAACTTCGCCCGCTAACATTTCATAGAAAATTACGCCGAGCGAATAAACATCGGAGCGTTCGTCGGGTTCGGAAACCGACGAATTTTGTTCGGGCGAAAGATACTCCAAATCTCTCAAATTCGTATCTTCATCAAATCCGTCATTTTCGTAAGCCGTTTCCGAGCCGAAATCCAAAACTTTAACAATTTCCGGTTCGTGAGCCGTGTGCGTGAGCAGAACATTTTGACTGTTTAAATGATGATGATTAACGCCGTTAGCGTGAGCGGCGGAAAGTGCGGCGGCAATTTGATGTGTGATTTTGATTGCGCGTTCAACCGGAAATTTGCCTTCGCGTAGAATAACTTGCTCCAATGTTTCACCGTCAGCGTCTTCCATTACAATATAAACCGCACCGTTTTTGTCAGAACCGAAATCGGTTACGTTCAGAATATTTGGATGAGAAATATGCGAAACCGTTCGCGCTTCGGCGGAAAACTGCTTGACGATGCTTTCATCAACCGCCAGCGCGGGCGGCAGAATTTTCACCGTAACGTGCTTGTCCATCAAAAGGTGCGTGGCGCGATAGATTTTGCCCAATCCGCTGTCGCGCAGCACTTCATCAATTTGATATTTGTCTGCTAAATTTTGCCCGATAAATTGATTTAACATTTTTCCTCTGTAAATGTAAAAGATTTTTATATCTCTATAATTATACGCTTTAAATAACGATTCGATTCAAAAATATTGCAATGAGTTGTAATTGTGAAAATTCCAAATTCCAAATTCCAAATTAAAAGAAACTTTGAAACGTAGAATCTAAAAATTTGGAATTTGGAATCTGGAATAAAAAAGTGCGGACAAAGCCCGAAGACTTCGCCCGCGAAGATTTTGCCGCAAATTACACGAATAAAACGCCAAACTTTTTTATTTTAATCAATGTATATTTGTAGTTTCAAAAATTAAATTCTATCTGTTTGACGATAGCTGAACGAAAACAATCAGCAGCGCAAACAACACGAGCGATTCAATCAGAGCCAGCGCAATAATCATCAATGTCTGCACAGTTCCTGCCGCGCCCGGATTACGCGCCGCGCCTTCTGCCGCACGCGAACCGACCAAACCTTGCCCGATACCAGCCAAGCCTGCCGCCAAACCGAAACCGACGACACCCAAACCTGTGGCGAGTGCTTTGGAAGATGCCACAGTTGATTCATTATCCGCCACGCCTTGTGCGAGTGCAGGAATCGCCATTACGAAAAGCGCAAGGGCGGAAAAGAAAATATACTTAAATTTATTCATTTTTTTAAAGTCTCCTGTATTTTTTATTAAATTGGTGAAGAATGTAACAAAATTTTCGGCAAATCTGCGGGGTTTATAATTTCGCCTCACTTCCGGTATGCGCTCGTTTTTATACTCCGTAGAGACGAGGCTCCTGTTGCGTGCGGGCATATCTTCTATGAAATGCAGATTCGCGTTGTCAATTTTGATAAATTCTTCCGATAAAGCGATTGAAATAAAACTATCTAAAACATTGCGACCAATCGCCAATCGCAAATCTAAAATTTTTTAAACGTGAGCCGTCGTAATCGCTTCTCCGGTAATATGCGAATGTTCGCCGCCGTGAACATGCTCGTGCGGCGCGTGTGTAACCTCGCTGATATAAATCATTGAAAGTAAAGTAAAAACAAGCGTTTGTACAAACGCGACGAAAACTGCCAAAGGCATCAATGCAATCGGCAGTAAAATTTGGGTGAACGGCGCATACAAACCGGAAATTTGCGAAGAAATCTGTTCATCGGCAAACATATTGGCGAAAAGCCGCACGCCGAGCGTCAACGGGCGAATCAGATTACTTACAATTTCAATGCCGAAAATTAACGGTGTGATAAGTACTGCCAACAGCCCGGGTAATTTCGGACCGGCAAAATGCCGCAAATGATTGAGCAGTCCGTTTTCGTGGATTCCGACGTAATTATAATAAACGAATGACGTGATGCCGAGTGCGAAAGTTACGTTGACCGAAGCCGTCGGTGCCATAAACATCGGGAAAAGTCCCATCAGATTGGAAATCAAAACCAGCACGGCAAATGTAGCAACCACCGGAAAGTATTGGTAACCGTGATTGCCGATGACGCTGATAATCAAATCTTTTAACGCGACAAATCCGGCTTCGAGCGTTAATTGTCCATGTTGCGGATCGTCTTCAGAAATTTTTCCTTTGAAAATCCAGATGACAACCAGCGTCAAAATACACGCGATGACGAACATTACCGTATACCAAGGAATCGCGTCTTCCGGCGTGTAAGCTCCGAAAACCTGATCGGGCGTTGCTGTAACTCCGATTTTGTTGAAAAGCCACTCCCAAACCTTGTAAGTCGTCGCCTTTTGAAAATGGTAAACAGGCTCGCCTAAATAATAATTGACGAATTCAACAATTAACGGCGTGTGATGTCCACCGCCTTCCGCAAATAAAAACATTCTTAAATTTCCTTTCGTTTTGAAATATGTATAAAAACTAAAATAAAAGATTCTACTAAAATCGCCGCCGCAAAAGCGAGAAGTCCGCAAATTACCGCGACAACCGAAATAACTTTGGTCAGAAAAACCAACACGACAACCGCGCCGATGGCAAAATAACGCAAAATATATTTACCGACTAAAAATCTCGGCTTCGCGCCTTCAATCGCTTTATCAAAGACACTTTTGAGCGCGAATTTCAACCAATAATAATTTACAAACGATAAAATTCCGCCGAGAATTAAGCCGACCGTTACGCGCCACTCTGCAAAAATCAAACTTCCCGTTACCGCGATAATCAAGACAATCGCCATAATCCACAAAATTCTCGAATGTGAAATCGGAACAACCGTCGTTTCTTCGTCCATTGTAGATTTGAAATCGTCGCTCATGGCGAAACAAGCATTTTATAAGGTTCGAGCGGAAAATTCAAAGCAGTAAAGCAGTTTAGAAATGAATTTGTGCAATTTTTCTCAAATTAGTCTTTATTTTTCAAAATTTGCGAAGTCGTTCTGAAAAATTGAAAAAAGCCGATAATCGAACCGAGAACGATTCCGCCGATAATTCCCCACGGCGATGTTCCAAGAAGCAAATCGGCAAACCAGCCGATTATCAGCAAAAAAACTACAGAACCAAACAGCGCAATCGCCGCCGACATTGCCAAGCCACTTTTCCGCGCGGTTTCGGCGGTTGATTCGGGCTTGCTTTGCGTTTGAAAAAGCAGCGGTTCATCCGTTTCTTTTTTTGGCATTTCAGTCGCACCTGTTGGTTCAAACGGGTTGGATAAAGTAAAAGTTACATTCGGCAGGTTGGCATTCATACTTGGAGCAGTGTCATCTGCATCCTGCAAAATCGCCGTTTTTCGTCTGTCATCCGAATCAATAATCGGCTGCGATCCAATTAAATTGTTCGTTTCCGTGTCATTTGCCGAAATTTTTTCACTCAAATCATTTTCATTCGGCAGAGTTTTATATTTTATTTGCGTTTCAGGCTGAATTGTTTCTTTAATTTTGTCTTGAGTGTGTTCTTCAGTTTCATCAAATAAACTTTTAATCATCGAAATTCCTCCCGCAGCAGATATTTTACCTCACTTCCATTAAAAGCCATTTGCGCTGATGCCGCAAGCAAATGCGAATGAATCGTATAATTTTTAGAACCGTTTTGGTGTCGGTTTAATAACCGGACGCGAATTATTTGCAGTTATAAATATTTGTCATTTGGACAATGCTGACAAAAGTTGGCACAATAATTACGGAAAATCTTCTCTCAAATGTCTTCAGCATTTGTTAATTTTGTTATTACTCAATAAATTTTCTGTATGGTCTGTATCAATTTGGTAAATTCATTTAACAAAAAAATCAAAAGGACTAATAAATAATGGAATTATTAAATTCGGAAAAGGAAACGACTGACGGCGGCGGATTACGTCTTGTTTCTCATAACAAAGACCCGAAGCAACTTCCTTCAGTCGAAAAACAATTTGTAAATTTTATGTTTCTGCGCGTTAATCCCGATTGGCGCAAACTCAACAGCGAAACAAAGCGTATTTTTAAAAGTGAGTTTCAAAATATCTTTTCCCAGTATTATAAAGATATGCTTTTGTTCAGTTATTCGCTGGTAGGTTTTGATTCAAAAGCGGATTTGATGTTTTGGCGCATCGGCAATTGTCTCGATTTGATTCAGGAAATGACCGCCAGACTTTATCGCACAAATTTAGGCAGCTATCTTGAAACTACCGATAATTATCTGTCGGTAACAAAAAAGCGAATGTTTATTCCGCACGTTGAAAATTCATATCTCGAAGATCGTTTTCACGTTGTCGCAGGCGCAAAAAAATATCATTTTCTCTATCCGTGCGCCAAACACAGCGAATGGTATGAAAAATCAGGCGAAGAACGCGAAGCATTGGTCGAAGAAAATTTTATGGTCGGCAAAAGATTTGAAAATATAAAAATTCACTTAACACACGCTTTCGGTTTTAGCGATCAGGAATTTATAATATCGTTTGAAACCGACGAACCGAAAGATTTTCTCGCGCTCGCCGAAGAACTCAAACAAAATCCGGCAAGCAAATTTACAATGCGCGGATTGCCGGTTTACACTTGCCGACAACGAAGTTTAATGGAGTGTTTGGATGCTTTTGGTTAGCAGTTGTCGGTTGTCGGTTGTCAGTAAAACCGAGTATGCACATTTAGTTAAAATTTTAAATTCCAAAAACCGACAACTGACAACTGCTATGATTGTTGCCCGAAAATTTATAATCAGCGGACTTGTGCAGGGCGTTGGCTTTCGTTTCTTCGCACAACGCGCCGCCGCGCGGCATCAAGTTCGCGGTTATGTAAAAAATCTTAAAGACGGAAAAGTCGAAACCTTAGCCGAAGGCGACGAGAAATCCGTCAAAGAATTTGCCGACGATTTAGCGGCGGGACCACATTATGCGAGAGTCGAAGATGTTGAAGAAATCGTTCTCGAACCTGGCAATTTATATTCGGCATTTAGAATCGAAAGGTAGATTTACTCTGATTGTCAAAAATGATGACTATTGACTGATAGCTGACATAATGGAACATTTAAGAAAACTTATACGCGAAGTGCCTGATTTTCCGAAAAAAGGCATTAATTTTTACGATATTACCACGCTTTTAAAAGATGCAGACGGTTTAAAGCAGACGATTGACGCACTTGCCGCTGAATATGAAGGCGAGAAAATTGACACGGTAATCGGTGTCGAATCGCGCGGTTTTATTTTCGCCGCGCCGCTTGCCTATCATCTCGGCGCAGGTTTTGTGCCTGTTCGCAAACCGAAAAAGCTGCCTGCCGAAAAAGTTTCGGTTTCGTATGATTTGGAATACGGACAAGACACGCTCGAAATGCACAAAGATGCAATTGGCGAAGGACATAAAGTATTAATTATGGACGATTTGCTGGCAACCGGCGGCACGGCGAAAGCAGTAGTTGATTTAGTCGAAGGTTTAGGCGGCGAAATCGTCGGTTTGCTATTCGTCGTTGAACTCGATTTTCTAAAAGGACGCGAGAAATTTAACGGTTATGACGTGCGTTCTTTAATCAATTACGATTCTTAAAGTGAACAATTCAAATTGACACGCTCCCGTAGCTCAGTTGGATAGAGCGTTCGCCTCCTAAGCGAAAGGTCGCAGGTTCAATTCCTGCCGGGAGCATTATTGTTTTCAACAGTTTGGAAACATCTGCAAGGTTTCTCTTTTGTCAGTCCCACCTAAATTTCCACCAGATAATTCGGCTTTACGCAATTTAATCTAA
>JBDTSO010000045.1:0-12014 GCA_039931085.1 Acidobacteriota bacterium
TAGCGGTTTCTTACGGCATCGTTCAGGAACACGCCGGAACAATCGAAACCACCAGTGAATTAGGTGAAGGCACGACCTTCCGCCTCGTTTTTCCGTCTGCTCAAAAGCCGCAGCTTCAACGTGCTGTCAGTTAAATTCAAGGTTACGCTTTTTTCTTATTATGGATAAGCAGAATGATTCTACAAATATTAAAACAAATGACTTGATGGATTGGGGAGAATTATTAACCGCAGTTTGCAAACGTCCGAAAATTTATGTTGCATCTGTCAAACTTGAAAATGTTCTAGATTTTATCGGTGGATATTTGTATGCAACGAGTTTGCTTTTTCCAGTAGAACAAAACGTTTTACCTTCAAAAAATCAATCGGAATGGCGACAGTTTTCTTCTTGGCTTGGCAAAAAATTTGGTTATCCACGCAATTATTCTTGGTATTTGGCGCGGAAATATTTTTCAAATGATGAAGAGGCAATAGAAGCATTTCCATCACTTTTGAAAGAGTTTAGAAAAGAAAAAGAAGAAAATTCAAAAATTTCTTGAAAACGAAAATACACGAAAATATTCTTTTCAAGAATCAAAGTCTATCCGCCGAAAATCTTTATTTGTCTGCGATTTCTTCAGCCGCACTTTATGGCAAAGGTATTTTTACGACGCTTGCAATTTACGAATCAAAACCTTTTTTGTGGGAAAAACACTGGGAAAGGTTGACGGAAAATGCCAAAAAAATCGGCATTAATTTGTCTGGATTTTCCGAAGAAAGCGTCAAAAATTCACTGCTTGAAATTATCTCGAAAAACAAAATCACAAATGCCCGTGCGCGAATCACTTTTTTTGATGAATCGGCAAGCGGCGTTTGGAATTTTGAAGCGAATAAAAAAACGAGTTTGTTGATTACAACCGGCGATTTGCGGAAGATTCCGAGAAATTTCCGGCTGACAATTTCACCTTTTCGCGTCAATTCGACTTCGCCGCTCGTCGGCGTAAAATCCTGCAATTATCTGGAAAATATTTTGGCTTTTGATGACGCGAGAGCGAAAGGTTTTGACGAAGCAGTTCGATTAAACGAGCGCGGCGAAATTGTTTCGGCGTGTCTGGCGAATATTTTCTGGATAAAAAATGAAAGGATTTTCACCTCTGATTTGGAAACAGGATGTTTGAAAGGCACGACGCGAAGTTTGATTATCGAGAATTTTCCGGTTGAAGAAACAAAAACAAAATTGGCAAAATTAAATAACGCCGAAACTGTTTTTCTAACTTCGTCGGGCATTGGAATTTTGAAAATTGCGGAAATCGGAAAGTCGAAATTTGCTGAAACATCAAAAGACTTTGATAAAATTGAGAAGTTTTTCGCCAATTCTGTTCTCGAAAATTAAGTGATTATTTTTCTTTCTCAAATTTCGGACGCAAAACGCTGCCGACAGCACGAGTTATGAGCGTATTCGGCACAAAATTTCCAAGTCGTGCCGTTAAATAATTTGTCCAGCCTGAAATTACTGAAGGTTTGCCGCTTTTGACTGCATTCAAACCGGCTTCGACAACTTCTTCAGGAGTTTGCATTCCTTTTTTCATAAAAGCGTCTTTGATGTTTGTTCCGATGTTTGCCGCGTCGAAAAAGTTTGTTTCCGTCGGACCCGGACAAAGTGCCGTAACCGTAATGTTGAAAGGGCGATTTTCTTCGGCAATCGCTTCGCTGAACGATCTGACAAATGCTTTCGTCGCGGCGTAGGTTGACATAAACGGCACGGGCTGAAAACTTGCGGTCGAGGCGACGTTAATAATCGTTCCGCTTTTCCGCTCGCGCATTTTTTGCAGATAACGATGCGTCAGCGCGACTAACGCCTTGATATTTAAATCAATCATTGCGAGTTCGCTTTCAAGTTCAAGCCGCGCAAAATCGCCCATCGAACCGAAACCGGCGTTATTTATCAGCCAATCAACTTCCATTCCGTGTTTTTCGGTTTCGCCGAAAATCTTTTTGTCCGCTTCAAAATCGGTCAAATCAACGGCGATATAATGCGCCGTAATTCCGTGTTCGAGCATTAATTCATCACAAATTTGGTGAAGTTTATTTTTGGAACGTGCCGCCAAAACGAGATTATGTTTTTCCGCCGCCAACCTTCGTGCGAACGCTTCGCCGATGCCGCTTGACGCGCCTGTGATGAGTGTAACTTTCATAAATTTGAGCAAATTCGTAAAATAAAATTTGAGTATTTTATCAAATTATTTAAGTGTGCGCTTGAAATAGTTATGATGTGAATTGCAAAAGATACATAAATTGAATAATCGTCATTAAAATAATTCACCGAGTTGTTATTTTCTATATTTCCTTAATCCGCAAACGCCACGCTCAATTTTTTCAACGGCATTGATTTTCTCTCGTCCAAAGTTTCGACGTTTTCGCGGTCAATATAATTGTAAAGAATATCGCGCTGTTGCGGCGCGAAACCGGCTTCGGAGATTTGGTAGCGCAGTTCCTTTTCGTTGGCTTCGGTGTTCGCGCCGGCAGCGGAAACGACGTTTTCTTCAATCATAATCGAACCCATATCGTCCGCGCCGAAACGAAGAGCGGTTTGTCCGAGTTTTAAGCCCTGCGTTAGCCACGACGATTGAATATGTTGGATGTTGTCGAGAAAAAGACGCGACACGGCGACCATTTTTAGATAATCAATGCCTGTCGGCTCTTCCGTGATTTTACGTCCAAGCGCAGTGTTTTCTCTTTGAAAAGTCCACGGAATAAACGCCGTAAAACCTCCGGTTTCGTCCTGCACATCGCGGATTCTTTGGAGATGTTTGACACGGTGCGAAACATTATCGCCGATGCCGAACATCATCGTCGCCGTAGATTTCAAACCGGCTTTGTGAACCGCCCGCATTACGTCGAGCCATTCCTGCGTATTGCATTTGGTCGAAACGCGCTTGCGAACTTCGTCGTCCAAAATCTCTCCTCCTCCTCCGGGAAGCGAATTTAAACCCGCCGCTTTTAAACGCTTCATAATTGTTTCGTAGTCCAATTTTGAAATCAAAGAAATGTTATGAATTTCCGGCGGCGAAAAACAATGCAGTTGAAATTTCGGGTATTTTTTATGCAAAGTCGAGAGCAAATTTTCATACCATTCGATATTAAAATCGGGATGAAGTCCGCCCTGCATCAAAACGCCCGTGCCGCCGAGCGCGATGGTTTCGTCAATCCGTTTTTCGATTTCTTCAATCGAATGAACATAAGTATCCGGTTTTCCCGGACGGCGATAAAACGCGCAAAATGTGCAGACGACGTTGCAAACATTGGTATAATTGATGTTGCGATCAATAATATACGTTACAACATCGCTCGAATTTTTCTGCATCCGCATTTCGTGCGCGGCGAGTCCGATGCGTACAAAATCGTTTGATTCCAAAAGCGCGGTCGCGTCTTCGGACGTTAATCTTTCGCCGCCTGAAACTTTATCTAAAATCGGTTGAATATCGCTCATAACTAAATTGATTTTATCAAATTGCGAACAAAAAACGCAGTTTGCAAAAAATGTTTAATAGAAGTTCGCCAAAAACTTGAATTTCCGCGTCTATTAAATATCTCTGATTGGTAGAAAAACAAATTTTGTGCCAAACAAATTATATTTTTCACGACAAAAAATCGCGTTTATAAATATAGAAAAAATTTACTCAAGGAAAATTAAAATGAGAAATCAAGAAAATCAAATAGAATACAGCAACATCACCTTGATTTTGTTTGTGGTTATTGCAGGTTGGCTTTTACTTTTTTATTCAGGTTTATTTCAATAAACATCAGAATTTGCAAAACAATTTAATTGCCTGTCTTATCGGTTTTGTCACTTTTCATCTTCGCCATCTGTTTTTCAATTTGTGTTATAAGGCGCGTCGCGTGATTTCGAGAGATCAACGGAATGCGCTCATCATTACTCAATTCTTTGAGAAAAGGAACAAGTTGATTAGGATCAGAAATTTCGTTGCGTTTTAACAGTGAATCGAGCGCGTCCATAATGCGCGGCGATTCGAGCGGCTGATTTTCCCGCGCCACGCCGATGTCGAACAGCCAAATATATTGATTGCCGATTTTGCGATACTCGTCAGCCAGAGCTTTGGCATCCGCATTTCCCGTCCAGTTAAATTTCGCCTTTCTTTCGCGCCCATCCTTTTTCATCGTAAAAGTCATATTGCCGAGATGCGAATAATCTTTTTCGTATTGATAATTTTCTTTTGAATCGAGAAAATTCAAGGCTTGGCGAATATTTGCGAGTTTTTCGAGTGTCGCCGGCGAAAGCTGTATCGGATCGGTAATTTCTTCGCTGAAATTCTGTTTTGAAAACATAATTTTCCCTTTTCCGTTTTCGTCGTGTTCGATAAAAATGTGCGAATATAAAAAATTCGGCTGCGAAAAATCATAAGTGTATTTTGCCGAATTTGCGTTTTGTTCGGTCGCGTCCGAACTACTTTTCACGTTTTCTTCCGTCGGACGCACGTTCTTTTTGCCCGCCGATTTCGGTTCGGAAAATTCTTCGGTTTCTTCCGGTTTCGGTTGAACGGTAGCCGTCGGTGTCGGCGTTGGTCTTTCGGGGTTGCGCTTTTTGGTTTGAGCGGAAAACGAACTCGCTAGAACCAATAACAGAAACGAACAAAAAACTGTAAATTTAATACTTTTCATTTGTTTATAACTTGAAAAACTATTCAAATCTTACCGAAACAACTTTTGAAATTCCGGCTTCCTGCATCGTCACGCCGTATAAAGCCTTCGCCGCTTCCATCGTGCGTTTATTGTGCGTGATGACGATAAACTGCGTTTTCTCAGACATTTCCGCGATTTTATCAACAAATCTTCCGACGTTTGCATCATCGAGCGGCGCATCAACTTCGTCCAACAGGCAAAACGGCGCGGGACGATAGCGAAAAATTGCCAGCACGAGCGCGATTGCCGTCATTGCTTTTTCGCCGCCGGACAATAAAAGTATATTTTGCAGACGTTTTCCGGGCGGCTGCGCGACAATTTCGATTCCGGCTTCCAGAACATCTTCGGCTTCGAGCAAAGTCATTTCGCCTTTGCCGCCGCCAAAAAGCTCCTGAAAAAATTCGGTAAAATTATGATTTATCTTCGCAAAAGCATCACGAAATCTTTCCCGCGAACGCTCTTTTATCTCGCGCAACGCCGCTTCCGCCGCGCTGATGCTGTCAATTATGTCCTGCCGCTGCGAAGTTAAAAACAAAAATCGCTCTTCGATTTCCGCCAATTCTTCGAGCGCGAGCATATTTATCGCACCGAAATTTTCCAATTTGCCGCGCAAATCTTCAACTTTTTCACGCGCCGTGTCAAAATCAAAATCTGTTTCGATTTCAGTATTTTCGACCAATTCTGCCAAAGACAAATTCAAATCCTGCGAACATTTTTCGTGAACATTCCGCAATTTCGTCAGCGTTTCGGCTTGTCTGATTTCAAAAGCGGCGCGATCGTTTCTGGCTTCGGCGGATTTTTTATTGAGTTCGGCAAGTTCCGAATTCATCAAATCTTCCTGTTCACGCGCAGATTTTAGATGCGCGGTTGCCGCGACAAGTTCGTTTTGCTCTGATTCCTGTTCGTTTTCGGAAGTCGTGGTTTTGCGCGTCGTTTCGGCAATCAATTCGACTAAATCTTTTTGCTTTTCTTCGATTTCCGAAATTTCGAGATTTTGCCGCTCAAGTCTTGAATCTAATTCCTTAAACTCATTTTCAACGCGACGAAGCGCATTTTGCGCCGAACGCCGCCGCTCGTTTGAAGTCGCCGCCAAAGTTTTTTTCTCGTTCAAAACAGCATTTTCGGTTTCGGCTTTTGTTCTCGCATCATTTAATTTTTGCGCGATTTGTTCTGAATTTTCTGTCGAGATATTTTTTGCTTCTTCCGCTTTTTCGGCGTTCAACTTCGCATCTTTTTGTTTTCGCTGAATTTCTTCGAGTTCGTTTTCGATTTGTTTTGTTTCTTCGCCGACGACTTTTTTATGCCGTTCAGCGCGTTCGATTTCCTGCTTAATTGATTTTTCCTGAATTTCCAGAGAAAGCAATTCGCGTTCAACTTTGACGATTAACGACTGCAAATCTACAATTTCATTTTCCTTTTCAACTAAAATCTTTCGCACTTTTTCCGTTTCCTTTTCGGCTTTTTTGATTTCTTCGCTCAATGTTTCGCTGTTTGATCTAAGTTCGCGCAATTCGCGTTTGAATGCCAAAAGCGAATTATTTTTTTCGTTCGCATTAGCTTTTCCGCCGACAAAAAGTTTCCCGCCGAAATTCAAATCGCCTGTAAATGTCGCAAAAATTTCACCACTTTTTTCTGAATATTCAAAATCTTCAATAAGTTTCGCCGACATTTCACGCGGAAAAATTTCTTCGAGAAATTCTGCAAACTCGTCTGAAATTCCTAAAGAGTTTTCGATATTTCGTTCTTTATTATTCGATCTTTGATTATTATTTTTTGCGTCTTTGCGTCTTTGCGTCTTTGCGTCAAAAACAAGAACCGCAATTCGTCCGACATTATTTTCGTTTAAATAAGCGATTGTTTTTCGTGCGTCTTCTGCGCTTTTAACTAAAACCGTCTGCAAAAAATTGCCGAAAAGATTTTCGACGGCTTTTTCCGCTTTTTCGTCAACATTTAATTTGTCTGCCAAAGTTCCGAGAAAATTCACGCCGATTTTCTTCTGTTCGGCGAAAAGTTTCTGCACCATCGGCGCGTAAATCGTGCGTTTTTCTTCAAGTTCCTGCAAAGTTTCAAGCCGATGTTTCGCGCGGGAAAACTTTTCGCGCAAATCCTTTAAAATCTTTTCGGAATTTTGCAAAACGGTTCGCGCTTCGCCGGATTTTGCTAATAATTCTTGTTTTTCTCTGTGCAGTTTCGATATTTTCTCACGTTCCGCGCTCAGATTTTCTCCGATGTTTTCTGATTCTTTGCGATGTTCGGTTTGAGTTTCTTCGGCGCGTTCACCTTCGCGTTTTAAACCTTCGAGTCGTTCCTTCAAACGCTCAAGCGTATTTTCGAGTTGGCGTTCAATCTCCGCAAATCGTTCGACTGCCGCCGTGTGTGTCCTCAATTCGGCGCGTTCCGTGTCGAGTTTTGCTTCAATTTCGCGCAAATCCTTAATTTTTGCCTGATATTTATTTTCGACTTCACACAGGGAAGTTTCGGCTTTTTCGGCTTCGATTCTTTCGGCTTTTTCATCCTTTTCGAGCCTTTCGATTTCCGTTTTGAAAATTTTAAGCCGTTGTTCAATAGTTTCGATTTCTTCTTTTAAGACATTTGAACGCGTATTTAATCCGGCAATTTGCTCCTGCTGATAACGCTGTTCGCGCTTATTTCTGTCGCGCTGCAAAGCATTTTCCGAATGCGCGGCGCGAAGTTCGGACAAATTTTCTTCGGCTTCACGCGCCGTTTTTGTCGCTTGACGAAACACTTCGTGTTTTTCAGAAACTTGTCTGAGAATTGTGCGTTCTGTTTTTGTCGCTTCGTCGAGTTTTGTTTCCAATTCATTCATCAATTCCGATAAATGCTTGCCTTCCGCGGAAAAAGTTTGACGCAGAAGTTCGCGGAATTCCTCACGCAAAATTTTATAACGGCGCGTTTTCGCGGCTTGGCGGCGCAGACTGTTTGCCTGTTTATCAACTTCGGAAACGATGTCGGAAATGCGGCTCAGATTTGATTTTGCTGATTCGAGTCGCGTTTCGGCGGCGCGTTGGCGTGTGCGGAATTTGGAAATTCCGGCGGCTTCTTCGATGAGATTTCGTCTGTCGCTCGGTTTTGAAGATAAAATTTGTCCGATTTTCCCTTGTTCGATCAGCGCGTAATGTCCGCCGGAAAGTCCGGTTCCGGCAAATAAGTCCTGAATGTCGCGCAGACGGCAGTTTTTGCCGTTGAGTTGATATTCGCTTTCGCCCGAAAGATAAAGCCGTCTGGTAACGGAAACGGCTTCGCCGGGCGCGAATTCGAGCGCGAAACTGCGCGATTTCCAATGTCGTTTGGTTTTTATTTTTGTCTGAATCGTTTGAATCGAGCCGACTTGCGCGGCTTGCGCCGTTTCAAGTTCGAGATTTTCGGCTTGCAGTTCTTCGATTTCATCAACATCAACCGCTTTTTCATCAATCGCGGTCAGTGTTTCGTCAATGTAGCCGAGTTCTTCTTCGTCGCTTTCAAAAAGCGTTTCGTTGTCGCGCACGAGATGCAGCACGACTTCCGCCATTCCGCTCGGCTTTCGTTTGCTCGTGCCTTGAAAGACGACATCTTTCATATCTTCGCCGCGCAAAGATTTCGCTCGCTGTTCACCCAAAACCCAAGCGATAGAATCACTTACATTTGATTTTCCGCAGCCGTTCGGTCCGACGACAGCCGTAATTCCGCTGCCCGTAAAAACGATTTCGGTGTAATCAGCAAAAGATTTGAAGCCGGTGATTTCTAAGCGTTGAAGTTTGAACATCGAAAAAACGAATTAATCGTAAAGAATAAGCACTATATTTTGTTGTTTTGATGAAGTCAAGAACAACAAAATATAGTTTTTTTCGGCAGTAATTTTAGTTGATTTTATTGAAGAGCAAATTTCATTGATTACCAGCGAACGGGACGAATATCGGGACCGACAATATGCGACTCGGAATGATCCTCAGCTTTATTAGGTCGGTTGGCACTGCTTCCCGCGTCGTCGTGAATGAAATGCGCTCCGTACCAAACAACAACATCTTGATCTTTTACAGATTCGCCGTTGATAAATTTATCAATGTTGATGCAGGTTCCGTCTGTTTCCGTGCAGTTTCCATCAGTAAAGGAATAACCATCGTCAATTTCGTTTTGCAGCGGCGTTCCGCCAACCACCTTTTTATATTGCAAAACCCAAAAATCGCTTCGTGCAAAACTGTCAGCCACACCATCCGTCAGATTTGGAACGAGCAGATACGCTTCGTCGCCAAACGAATTTTGAATCAGCAGACTGCGATTTGTCTGAACTCTTTTCAACATCGTCGTTTCGGTTGTAATCGGCTGTAAAAATTTGCGTCCGCGCTCTGTTTGAAAGACTTTGTTAATCGAATTTACGATGTCAAAATCAAAACGCCAGTAAACGTTATGATTATGAATATTACAAACGCAGGAATCTCTGACTGCTTCAAAACCGAAACGCGGGCGAATCGTTCCGTCGTTGGCAAACCGCCATTTCATAACGTAACGATACCAACCGGCTTGCATTTCGGTTACGAGAACGGTTTCATCATTCTGCGTGTAAACCGCCACGCCTTTGTAATCGCCGACATCTGTGCCGTTATCAACAATGGTTTGGGCGATTTGTCCGGGCGGCAGAATGCGAATTCCCGGAGCCGGATCGGTTGAGCCGGGTGCGGTTTGAAACATATCTTCCTGATATTGCCAATCTCGATAAGGTCCGCACGCGCCGTTTGGGTAGCGAACATTCAGAACCGGCACGTTTCCGCGTTTAAGAACTGATTTGCCTTTATATTTTACGTCGCGCACTTCGATTCCTGACTTAAATGTTCCCGAAGACGCGGAAGGACGAATGACCAGCATTTCCCACAAAGGCAAACCGTTTTGCGTAACGGTTAGCTGATATTGTCCGGCAGTTCCGAAAGCGGTTGTAAATTGATTGGCATTCGGTATGCCGCACGCCGTCGGCTCGGCTAACGAAGTTTCGGGTGCGCCTTTTTTGTAGCGGATTACTTTTCCGTCTTCGATGCGAACGCTGACGATTTCGTTTTTTCCGCCGCTGCCGACTGTATTAAGTCCGACATTGACCAGACGCTCGTTTGTGCCGTCCAAAATTGTTACGGGCGGCATCGGTCGAAATGTTTCAAGTGTTTCGCCTTTCAAAGATTTCTCAAAACTTTTGTCCTGCTGCAGAAGACGAACTGCTTCCAGAAATTCTTCGTCATTCGGCAGCGGCTGATAAAATACTTCCTGCACTTTTATCGGTTCGACTCCGGCAAAATCGCCGACGGCGGAAATGGCGCGTTCGTTCGTATAATCGTAAAAAACCGCTTGAAATTGCGTCGGAGGCTGTGTCGGCTGCGATTTGTCGTCGTTTTCCAGATAATTGAATTCCAGCAGACGATAATTTGCTCCGTTTAATTTGCTCTGCACCGCGTCACTTTGTTCGACACGCAGTTTTGCTGCATCAACCGCTTCTGCGTTTGGTCCCCACGGAACTATTTTTATTTTGACAGGTGCTGCCGCCGTTTTTTTTGTCCGTTTCGGCGCGGTTTCAACGGCAGCAATGTTGCTTACTAAAATAAATACAAAGCATAAGCCAAAAAATATTCGGTTAAAATTTTTCATCACTGTTTTTAAAACTCTCTATGACGCTCTTTGTAATTGCCAATAAATTTGCTTTTAGGAATATCAGTCGAGCCTTAATTCAGTCAAGGTCTAATACCTAAAGCAATTCGTTATTATTATTTATAACTCGGTTGTTCGCTTTTTTGACACTATCGGCTGATCTTTCGTTGCTTAGATTTTAATCAACGCTTTGCCAAAAGATAAAACTTAGTTAATATCTTACTTAAAGTTGAAGCTAAACAATAATTGAAATCTGAAAACCGGTATTTATTTTGTGAAATTGTTTTCTTCAGACGAAAATCAAATATAGTAAGAAAATTATGAAACTGACAAAATTTTTTATATTTTTAGCGGCAATTGCTGTTTTTACGGCTTGCCAGAAAGAACCGACGCAATTAAATCCCGGCGGATATACCGGCGAAAACAAAGACATTAATAATACTGCCATTCATAAAACAAACGAAGGCGAACACGCGGCGACGGAAGAACATTTAACCGAAGTTCCGCGACCGCAAAAGATACAGGAGATGATGGCTTCGCGCGGCGAACAAGATAACGCCAAGCCGGTAATAATAATTCTCGAACCGAAAGCGGATTCATCGGTTGGAAATTCAACGGTTAAAGTTAAACTCGGAATTTCAGGCGATTTAAAGGGTTATCAACCGGGCAAAAACCCCGAAACCGGAATGGGCAACCACATTCACGTCATTTTGGACAATCAGCCGTATGAAGCGTATTACAATCTCAATCAAGAATTTGAACTAAAAAATGTTTCTGACGGCGAACACACTTTGCGCGTTTTTCCGTCGCGTCCGTGGCACGAAAGCTACAAAAACGCCGGAGCATTTCAAATGGTAAAATTCACGGTCAAAAACGGCGGTGCGGACACGACCAAACCGGCGACGACCAATGTCAATCAAACGATGTCAAACGCCAATACTGCTGCGCCGTTCGAAGGCAAAGAAATGAAAGAAAGCACGGCGGGCGCGGTTGATGCGTCGAAGCCGCTTTTGACATACAGCCGTCCGAAAGGCGATTACAAAGGCGCGGATGCCGAAGCTATTATGATTGATTTCTGGCTTTCAAATGCAAAACTCGTCGGCGACGGCGGCGAGTATCGCATCAGATATTCGATTGATAACGGCGAAGCGAAATATATTGATAAATGGTCACCAATTTGGTTGGCAGGTTTTACAGATGGCAAACACAACGTCAAACTCGAACTCGTAGACAAATCGGGAAATCTCGTCGAAAACGGTGGCTATAATTCAACAACGCGAGAAATAACTATCGCTAAATAAATTGGAATATAACAAATCTATGGCTTCTGCAAAGTTGACAAAGATTTTTAACCACAGATGCACACAGATAAAAACAGGATGAAAAATCAGATGAGAAATTAAAAATTGGATTTATCTTTCTTCTTATCAGATTTCATCAGTGTTTATCTGTGGTAAAAGTTCTTCCATCCGATTTTGCAAGAGTCTTATAAAACAAGTTCAAAACGACGATTTTGATTTGTTTCTCAATTAAATTTACGTTATATTTTTAGTTTCCGCTCAAAACGTGCGGAGAGATCGCATAATGGTATTGCAGTAGTCTTGAAAACTACCGGGCGTAAGCCTATGCAGGTTCGACTCCTGTTCTCTCCGCCATCTTATACCAAAACCATTTTAATTGGTGTTTTAAGTCAGAACCGTCTGCGGTAGC
>JBDTSO010000046.1:0-11970 GCA_039931085.1 Acidobacteriota bacterium
TATTTTGTCTTTTTTTCGCAGATAACCGAGAAAATTCAAGAGGCTTCAAACATTCTTGTCGAAATGCTGCAAGACAAACGCGAGAATTTTGAAGCGCATTCCAAGCGCATCAAAGATGCCGAACACGCCTGCGATGAACTTACGCACCAAGTTGTAACTAAACTCAACAAATCATTTATTACGCCGTTCGACCGCGAAGACATTTATACGCTTTCGGTCGCGCTCGACGATGTTTGCGATTACATTGACGCGGGCGCACGGGCGATTATGATGTATGACATTCAGGAAATCAGCGACCACGCCGTCGCGCTTGCCAAAGTTCTGCAAGGTTTGGCGATGGAAATAAATTCGGCGGTTTCGATGCTCAAAAAACCGAACGGAATGAATCAGCACATCGTCGAAATTCATCGCCTCGAAAACGAAGCCGACGACATTTATTTCCGCGCCATCGGCGAGCTGTTTCAAAAGGAAACCGACCCAATTCGCCTGATTAAATGGAAAGAACTCTACGAAATTCTGGAGAACGCCACCGATAGATGCGAAAGTGTCGCCAATATCATCGAAAGCATTGTTCTAAAACACAACTAAAACAGTTATCAATCAACACAATTCATAACTGACAACTAACAACTGATAACTGAACTATGGACGCACATTCAATAACTTTAGGATTAGTTATTTTCATCATCTTTATCGCGCTCATTTTCGATTACGTAAACGGTTTTCACGACGCGGCGAATTCGATTGCGACGGTGGTGGCGACGCGCGTTTTGTCGCCGGGCGTGGCGGTCGCTTGGGCTGCATTTTTTAACTTTATCGCATTTTTGGTTTTCGGCACAGCCGTCGCCAAAACTATCGGCGGCGATATGGTCAATATTAATGCAATTGCTGCTGATTCAAGACTTTACGTTCTTCTCGCCGGGCTTTTGGGCGCGGTCATTTGGAATTTGATAACCTGGTATCTCGGACTTCCGACTTCGAGTTCGCACGCATTGATCGGCGGTTATGCGGGCGGCGCGATTTCCGCATATATCGGTTTTAATGGAATTGCCGGAGTCAGCAGCGTTTTGTTCTCACCGGATTGGACTGCGAAATATCATAACGCTCAAACATTTGTTGAAAAATTTGAAATTTTAATTTCAAACGGCTGGGTCAAAACTCTTTCATTCATTGTTCTTTCACCGCTGATCGGAATGGCTTTGGGTTTCATTTTGATGGTGGCAGTTTACTGGATTTTTCATAAAACCAATCTCGCTAAAATTGACAAGGGTTTTCGCGTCGGACAGCTTTTTTCCGCCGCCGCATTTTCGCTCGGACACGGCGGCAACGACGCGCAGAAAACGATGGGAATTATTACGGCAGTTCTCGCGGCGGGCGGCGTGCTGCAATATGGCGAAGGCGGCAAACTTCCCGATATTCCGCTGTGGGTTGTTTTGGCGGCACACGCGGCAATCGGTCTGGGAACGCTTTCCGGCGGTTGGCGAATAATCAAAACGATGGGAACAAAAATCGTCAAACTCCAGCCCGTCGGCGGGTTCTGCGCGGAAACTGCCGGTGCTTTAACACTTTTTGCAAATACATATTTCGGAATTCCGGTTTCGACGACTCACACGATCACCGGCGCAATCGTCGGTGTCGGTTCAGCGAAACGATTTTCGGCAGTCAAATGGGGCGTGGCGAGCCGCATCGTCTGGGCATGGATCATCACGATTCCGGCGGCAGGGATACTTGCGGCTTTGTCTTACGAAGTTATTATGCTGATTGATAAAATTGTCGGAAGGTAAAAAGTAAAAAGTGTTAAGAGTTTAAGATCAATTAAAACGACATCTAAATATACGAATCAAGGGTAGAAAAAAATGATGCAAACCCATTAACTATCACGGATGAAAAATCGCTCTAATTTTTTACAATCTCATCAATTCCGGTAATCAATCGTTCGATTTCTTCAAGCGTCGTGTAGCAGGAACAGCCGACGCGAACCAAACCTTGATCGGTGAGTCCCAATTTTTCAACGACCGTCTGCGCGTAAAAATCTCCGTGCGAAGCAAAGACGGCTTCTTTCGCAAGTTCGCGGCTGACTTCTTCCGATGGAAAATCTTTGACGGTAAAAGAAACGAGAGCAGTTCGTTCCGCATCGGGCGCAGGACCGTAGATTTTCACGCCCTTGATTTTTGATAAACCTAGCCACAGAGCGTCGAGTAATTTTCTGTCGCGCCGATGCAGTTCATTGAAAGAGTTTTCGAGGCGTTCGCGTCTTGAATCTCCATTTGCGAACGAAGCCAGAAAATCAACTGCCGCCGCCGCGCCGACGATTGATTCGTGGCTCATCGTTCCGGTTTCGGCGCGTTCGGGCGCATAATTCGGCGACGGTTTCAGTTTTGGAAAATCAATTTTCTCCAACAATTCTTTGCGTCCGAAAAGTATGCCGATGTGCGGACCGTAAAATTTATAAGCCGAACACGCCAGAAAATCGCAATCAATTTCTTTCACATCAACCAAATTGTGCGGAGCGTAATGCACGGCATCAACAAAACTTAACGCGCCCGCTTCACGCGCCATTTGCGAAGCGCGGCGAAAATCATTGATCGTTCCCAAAGCATTTGAAGCCGCACCGATAGCAACAAGGCGCGTTTTTTTATTGAGCAGATTTGCAAGCTGTTCAAATTCCAACTGCCCGCTTTCCGCATTCATCGGTAAAACGCGGATTTTTACATCACGCTCGCTTTCCAATGACCGCCACGTATCAACATTGGCGTGATGATCTAATTCGGTTATGATAATTTCATCGCCCGCTTTATAATTTCTGCCTAATGAACGCGCCAGATGAAAGACGAGCGAAGTCATATTCTGCCCGAAAATGATCTCATCCGGCGAAGCGTTCAGAAAATCCGCTAACGCTTGCCGCGAATCGGCAAGCAACGCGTCTGTTTCATTGCTGGTTGGATATTCCCAATGAGTGTTAGCATTGTGATTATAAAGATAATCGTTCATCGCTTCGACGACTTCGCGCGGAATTTGCGTGCCACCGGGACCGTCTAAATAAGCGACTTTTTTATCGTTATAGATTCGATTCAAAGCCGGAAAATGACTTCGTGTTTCTTCCAAAGATGCTATGCTTTTTTGCTGTTGGACTGTGTTCATTTCGTTCATAAAATATGGTAAAAAAAGCGGAACGCGAACTTTAGTTCGCCGGAAAACTTGAAAAAAAATTATTTTGAACGTGCTAATTTCGCCAAACAAAACCTTATGGCTGGCGAACTAAAGTTCGCGTTCCGAGTTTGAAAACTCTTTGATAATTTTAATACAACCGATTTAATTCAGTTTTGACTGAAAAGATTTTATAAACGCAAGAAATTTTTCAGGCGTGGAAAATTTAGCTTTCTTTTACCAATTCTTAATTCGTCGGTCAATATTTTCCGCCGTGCAAGGTTTATTTTTTTCGATCTGAAACAAACGCTCGGTTATTGTGCCAGTAAAGATATTTACTTTTTACTTTTGTCTTTTTTGTCGCCCCAATAAAATGCTTTGACGACTAAAACGTAAACCAGAACTACCAAAAAACACAGCACGAAAAATATAACAATCAACCAAAACAAAGGTGACATAATTGCAGACTCCCGATTTTCATTTCGCCGCCGCTTCTTCACTTTTATTTTTTTGAGGCGCAAGCATATTGACGACGATTCCTTTGGCGGCACTATGTTCTAAAATGTGTTTGTATAAAACCGTCAGCAGCGCAACCGCCGGAATTGAAAGAAAAACTCCCGGAATTCCGGCGATTTGTTCCCCCGCCAGAACCGATAAAATAATCGCCAGCGGATGCAGATGAATGCCTTCGCGGACGATTCGCGGATATAAAACATAATCTTGCAGAACCCGCAAAACGCCCAAAAATATAAAAACATAAATCCCTTCCGAAGTTGATTCGAGCGAAGCAACCGTAATTGCGATAATCGCCAGTGTCAACGGTCCGATCAGCGGAATAAACTCAAAAGTTCCCGCCAATACGCCGAGCAGCAACGCGTAATTAACACCGATAATAGAAAAAGCGATGGTGCAGAGTGTTCCGATCAAAACACACGAAATAAGTTGAGCGCGAACATACGCGGCAAGCGTCGTGTTGACATCGTGAATAACCGATTCGACGCGCGTTCGCCAGTTGCCGCTCGGAAAAACACGCAGCAGCGAAACGCGCAGGAGATTAGCATCTTTGAGAAAGAAAAACGCCAAAATCGGAATCAAAATCAGCCACGGAATATAATAAACCGTGCTTATAAGAAAACCCGTAACTTCCGCGCCGATTGTGCCGATGATCGTTCCTGCCTTTTCATTAATTTGCGTCTGCACGGATTCGGGAATTTGGTATCTTTTATAACGATTTCCGAGATCGTTAAATTTCGCTTGAATCGAAGTTGTATATTCCGGCAGAGAAAGCGAAAATTGTCTGGCTTGTTCGGCAATAATCGGACTCAAAAAGGCTATCGCAATTCCCACAACCGAAAAAACAATCAAGTAAGCAATCGCAATCGCCAACGGGCGCGGCATAAATTTGTCATAACTCGGATTATCAAAAGGACGACGAATCATTTGCACCAGCGGTTTTATCAAATAAGCAAAGAAAACTGCCAAAATAATCAGAAAAAACAGATGAGTCAGCGCGGAAATAATGCCGGATAAAAATCCCGCAATACCTAAAATCAACAGCGTAACCAAAACAACGCGCACAATCGAGCGAACCGGCGGCGTTGACGAATCAAAAACGATATTCTGCGCGGGTTGCTCGACTTCACCAACCGATTTTTCGTCTTCACCGGCAATTATTTTGATTGTGTCGGTTATTTTATTGTCAGCCATAATTTATTTCCCCTTGTTCTAAACGTAAAATTGATGAAATCCTTAAATCACTGCAGTTGTAAGTTTTCCATTCATCAAAAATAACTATTTCGATTGTTTCGGCGGCGAATATTCTTCGACGTTAAACCTTATTCGCAGAGCATTTAAATTTTCCGCCGGAAATTCGTAACCCGAACCGGTGATAACGGCTTTGTCGTCGTCGGACAAAATAAAACGATTGGTAGCGGCGGGCGAATTCGCCTTTAAATATGCTTTGTCTTCAGCATCAAAAACGCCGCCGTCCTTGCGCCGAAAAACGAAAATATAATCAAATTTAGCGGTTTTCATCGTTTCCAAATCACTTTGAAAATCAGCGACCTTATTTTCGGGTTTATTTGCCGCCGTTTTGTTCGCTTTTAACGACGGACTTTCGCAAGCAAAATTCAGACAAACAAGCAGCCCGAAAAATAATACAATTACGTTTAATTGGTTTGATTTATACTGAAACTTCATTTATTTGACTCCACATTATCCGGTTCTCCATCATTTCCGCCGTCGGAATTATCTTCGTCATTTGTAGTTTAATTTGGCGAATTATTCGCCGCTTTTTCCTCTTCGTCGGGTTGTTTGAGTTCGTCCGCCGTCGGCGGCGCACCTTCGTCGGTTTCATCGCCCGGCGATGCGCCTTTTTGGTCGCGGATTTTCAAAATTCTCGCTTCGTCGTCTTCATAAGCCGTTTCGCACCAACCGCTTTTTAGACAATTTGCGATAAAATCAACATTATCTTTGGCTTCCGAGAAAATAAATCTCGAACCGAATTTTTCGCGGATGATCGGCGCGGGGTCTTCAATTTTGCCGGAATTTATATTTTCGACGAGTTTGTAAAGTTCGGGATTTTCCGAGTAAAGATAATTCGGATCGAGTCCCCAAACGTAATTATGTTTCGTGTCGTAAAAAAACATTTTCGGAAAATTATCCCAGTTGCAATTATAAATTCTCTCACCTTCGGGAATATTTTCATTCGCCCAATTCATCGCGCGTTCATATTTATTATTCGATTCATTATCTTTGATTGACGACATCAAACCTTCCTGTTTGATATTGAAAAGTGTACGCAAGCCGACCGTATTTCGCCAACTGTCGTTCACCAAAGTCGTCGTGTCAATGCCGACAAAATAGAAAAACATCATCACGACCAGCACAAATCCGATCAGTCCGGCAGCGATGTTTTTATATAACTGAGTTTGTTTATTTTCATTTCTGTTGAGATAAGGTTCGATGTCGCGCTGAAAATCTCCCGGTAAAACGACACGCGGCGCGAAAAACGCCTGCCAGCTAAACGCCGCGAAAAGAATGGCAAACGGCGGAAAATATTCGGCGATGCGTTTTGATTTAAATATCCAAACAAACAGAACGGACGCAAAAACTAGAAAAAACGTCGCTTTTTCAGGGAGTTTCCCATTTTTCGGCGCGAATAAAATATAGCCGATAAACATTGCGACAAACGCAACCGTCAAATGCGTCAGCAATTGCCAGCCGTCATACGGATACCATTCGCCGCCGACGGCAACCGGATAATCGCTCGTAAATTTTGTGAAAAAATGCTCGGAAAAAAGTTTGAGATTGTCGGGAAAATACGGATTGATCAAATTGCCCAAAATCATTCCGCCGAAAGTGTAAGCGAGCGGCTGCCATTCAAACCGGCGTTCGTTCCACGCCACAATTCCCGCCCAGATCATCGCCGCGAGAAAAAGAATCGGATAAAGGCTGTAAGTCCACACAAAAATAAACATCAGCGGCAAAAGCCATTTATATTTGCGCTCGAACAACAGATAAATTCCGACAATCGTGTAAATAATCGTCAGCGGCGGAGCTTTCGCCATATTCATCCGGTAAAAAAACGGATTGGCGCACGTCAAAAGCGCGGCAAGCCACAACAATAAATAGTTAATGCTGTATTTAAACATCATCCAGTAAACCGAAAAAATCGCCAGACTTCCGTAAAAAATCGCGGCGATTTTCGCCGCCGTGACAGGTTCAAAAAACCACAGAAACGGGATTTGAAAAAGGTGAAACAGAAAATGATGGTCGGCGTAATCTTGTGGATTCAATACGGTTAGCGGCAGCCACGTGAATTCGGGAAGCCATTTAAAATGCTTAAAATTTTCCCAGAGCAGCGAACTCCAGCGAATGTGATAATATCCGTCCCAATCGCCGCAGCAAATTGCCTGCGTCGAATATTGCAGCAGCGTCATTATCAAAAAAATAGCGAATAAACCAAAAATCAGATAAACCCAGCGCGTCGCTTCATCCGTCGCAAACCACTGTTTCCACGTCAGTTCGGCGGTTTCAGGCGTTTCGATAATTTCTTTAGACGGAGTTTCCGTCGGTTGTTCCTTAAAAATCTCTTCCATTATTAATGCCTAATTTATATAAAAACAGATTGCGGAAAATAAAGTTAATTCAAAGGAAAAAATATCACGAAATCAGCGCAAATATCTAATCGAAAGATGAAGTATGCGCCAACATTGAAAAGTTTTCGGAAAGCGCATTTGCTAATCGAAAATCGAAAACCTAAAATCGAAAATTCAGTTATGTATCCAAAAGGAAATTTGTTGATCCCCGCATCAGTCGGTCAATTGGAAGCGATTTTAAAAGAGCCGGACGGCGAAATTCGTGGCGTTGCGCTCGTTTGTCATCCGCATCCGCTCGGCGGCGGAACGATGCACAATAAAGTCGTTTTTCGCGCGGCGGCAGGACTTCTCGAAGCCGGATTAGTTACGCTGCGCTTTAATTTTCGCGGTGTCGGAAATTCCGACGGCGAACACGATGACGGCGACGGCGAAAGAACGGACGTGCGCGACGCTTTAGATTATTTAACTAAAAATTATCCGAACAGAGAGATAACTTTAGCTGGATTTTCCTTCGGCTCGCGTGTCGGCACGGAAGTCGCTCTCGACGATGACAGAATTGTGCGAATCATCAGCATCGGTACGGCAGTTGATAAATACGATTTTTCTTATATGAAAAATTGCCGCAAGCCGATTTTATTCGTTCACGGCGACAGCGACGAATTCGGCTCAATCGAAAATCTAAATTCGCTCGTTGCTTTGGTCGCCGAAAATGCCGATACGAAATTGGTGGTTTTCAAAAATTGCGGACATTTTTTTGATAAACATCTAAATCAGCTAAAAGATGCGATTCACGATTGGGTTTTGGAGAAGATTTTTGAGTAGAGTTTTTATTTTAACGCAAAGGCGCAAAGTTGAAATTGTTTTTTTATTTTAGTAATTAAAAAACTTTGCGCCTTTGCGTAAAAAATCTTAAATATGGAAAAAGAAGAAAAAGAAGCTGAACGACTGAGAAACGCGGCGATTCGTATTACGATGATGCCGCGCGACACGAACGCGCACGGCACGGTTTTCGGCGGAATTATTTTAAGCTATATTGACATTGCCGGCGGTGTTGAAGCCGTGCGCCACACGCGCCACGACCGTTTTGTGACGCTGGCAATGAAGGAAGTTATTTTTCACGAACCTGTTTTCGTCGGCGATTTGGTGAGTTTTTACGCGCAGACGACCAAAGTCGGCAACACTTCGATCACGATTCGCGTCATTGTCGAATCCGAACGCTTCGGTTCGCACGGTCAATCGGTGCGCGTTACCGAAGCCGAAGTCGTCTATGTCGCCATCAATCAATACCGCGAAAAAGTGAAAATCGGAGGAAATTTGCAGGGAGAACAGTATTAACAGTGATTTTTAATATTTAAATCATTATCCCATTTATCCTGTTATCCCTGTAAATAAATGGTAAATATAAGTTCAGAGTACTTCTATGAACACGCTGAACGTCGCATCTTTAATCAATCTTTTGGGCTTTACTGTCGGCATCGCACTCTACGTGCTTTTGTTTGTGATGGTTTTGCGGCATCGCAAGACGAAAGATAGATTTCCGTTTGATTTACTACTTTTTGCCACATCTGTTCTGGGGTTTCTATGGAATCTCGGCGAACTTTACGTTTTCATCCGGCAGGATTTCGGCGCAAGCCGCGTTTCGCCAATTTTGCTGGCGATTTCTTATTCGGCACTCGGTTTTCTGCCATCGGTGGTTGTTCATTCTGCTTGGAAAAATTCCGCAAGTGAAAATCCGCAGGCGCGTCTGCTCGCTTTTGCCGCCTACGGTTTAAGTATTCTGGCAAGCGTGTTTCATTTGCAATCGGCAATTTTTTATGATGTTGCGCCTTCGCATTTGGCACTGCAAATTCTCACTTTTGGTTCGCTCGCTTTGATTGCCGGCTTATTAATTTTTAATTTCAGCCAGCCGCTCGAAAATAAAACGGTTTGGATAACCGCGCTACTTGTTTTCGCCGTTTCCGCGCTTCATTTGAGTTCACAAAACGAGGGAAATTCGTGGCTTGTCGAACTTGTCGCGCACCAATCTTCTCTACCGCTTGCGTTGGCGATTCTTCTGCAGGATTATCGTTTTGCCTTTGCCGATTTATTTTTGAAACGCGCTTTGTCTTTGTTATTACTTGCTTCGCTGGCTTTCGGACTTTATGTTTTCGTTGCCGTTCCGCTGCTGGCGTGGCACGAAACACACGACCGCAACGACTTACAGGCGGCTGTGATTGTTTTGACTTTATGGATGACGACGGCTCTCGCTTATCCGTCTTTACACAAATTTGCCGTATGGCTTGTTGATAAAATTATTTTGCAGCGGTTCGATTATGAAAAACTCCAGATTGAGATTGCGCGAATCATCGAAAAACGCGAAGCGGCGGAAGACGTTTTAAATGAAGTTTGCGCCAAACTTGCAAAGGCTTTGACGGCGAAAAATGCGGTTTGGAAGCAGACGCTCGAAGTCGAAATGATCGGCAAACTTTCGTCGGTTAATTTTACGCCGAATAGCGCAGAAATTTTTGTACCGACGGCTGAACCGACTTTTTATCGAATAAATTTGAGTGATTTTTCCGGCGGTCGTCGTCTTCTGTCCGACGAAGTTGAAATGCTCGAAGCGGTTGCACTTCTTGCGGCGCGGCAAATTGATAATCTGCGTGTAACCAACGAAAGGTATGAACAAAAAAGACAGGCACAGGAATTCAGTAAACTGGCAACCGAAGCCCAGCTTCGCGCCCTTCGCGCCCAAATCAATCCGCATTTTTTGTTCAACGCTCTGACGACAATCGGTTATTTAATCCAAACCGCGCCCGAAAAAGCCTTTGATACTTTGATGAAACTGACTAAACTTTTGCGCGGAAGTTTGCGCTCAAGCGGCGAATTTTCAACGCTCGGCGAAGAAATCGAATTGATTAAAAGTTATCTGGAAATTGAAAAGGCGCGATTTGAAGAACGTCTGGAAGTCGAAATAAATGTGCCGAAAGATTTGGAAAAACTGCGTCTGCCCGCGCTGATTTTGCAACCTTTGGTCGAAAACGCCGTAAAACACGGTATTTCAAAAACGAGAAATGGCGGTAAAGTTCTTATTTCAGCCGATTTGGAAAATGAAAACGGTAAAATTTTCTTAAACCTGCGCGTTTTTGATTCGGGCGGCGGCGTTGGTGAAAACGAACTTTTACAAGCGCGAGAAAAAGGCATCGGTCTAAACAATATCGAACAAAGATTAATTTCTTATTACGGAAAAACAGCGCGTTTTAAAATCGAAAGCGAAATCGGCAAAGGAACGACGGCGGAAATTAAATTCCAGATTTCAGATTCCAAATTCCAAATTAAAAATCATCAACCAAGTCAGCCGCAATAGTCAAAAATCTGGAATCTGAAATCTGGAATTTGGAATCTGGAATTTCAGGACAACTATGAACAAACTCCGAATAATAATCGCCGACGACGAACGTCCGGCGCGAAATTTTTTGAAAACTCTTTTGCAAAATTTTGAAGACGCGGAAGTCGTCGGCGAAGCGGAAAGCGGCGCGGGCGCGATTGAAATTATCAAGGCGGAAAAACCGGATTTGGCGTTGCTCGATTTGCAGATGCCGGAAATTTCCGGTTTGGAAGTCGTCAAATTTCTGCGAAAATCGGAATTGCCGCTCGTCGCCTTCGTTACCGCGCACGACGAATTTGCGGTGCGGGCGTTTGAGGTCAACGCAATTGATTATTTGCTCAAACCTGTTGAAAAATCACGACTTAGAGAAACGCTCAATCGCGCTCAAGAACGGCTCGAACAAACCGATTTCCAACCGCGTGAAGCGGCAAATCTGAAAGCGGCGATTGCAGATTACGAAGAAAATTCCCCGAAAACTTTTCTTCAGCGCATTCCGATTCGCTCCCGCGATGAAATTTATTTGATTCCCGTTTCCGAAATCGCCTCAATCGTCGCCGACGGCGAACTTCTGCGCTTGACCGATTTATACAACAAAACATACACAATTAACTTTCGGCTGAAAGATTTGGAAACAAAACTCGAACCGGATAAATTCGTTCGCCTGTCGCGCGGTGCGTTAGTGAATTTAGAAGCGATTGAACGAATTTCGCTAATGCCCGGCGGCACATATTCCGTTTTTCTGAAAAATGGTCAGGAAATTGCATCAAGCCGTTCGCAATCGCGGATTTTGCGCGAGAAACTTCTGAAGATATGACCTTCGTCAAACCGTTTGTTTGCTCTATTAACTGTTTATTGTTTCTCTCAAACAGTTTGTTGAAAAACTGCTGCGACAGGATTATTAATGATTATAATTTCCCTTTTTAATACAAAGGGAAATTATGTCAAAACAATTTATTGTCAAATTATTTATAACACTGCTTTTTTGTCTGAGTTTTTCATCCTTCATTTTCGCGCAGGCGTTGGGCGGCGCGGGAACAATTTCGGGAACGATTTCCGATCCGAATAACGCCGTCGTTGCTGGTGCGAACGTCAGCATCAAAAATGCCGTTACGGGTTTTCAGCGCACGACGACGACCGACAATGAAGGCGTTTATTCATTCAATAATGTGCCGCCGAATAATTATCAAATAACCGTTTCGGCGAACGGTTTTCAAAACGCGGCGCAAAATATCGTCGTGCGAAATTCCGTGCCGATGCAAGTTCCGATCTCTTTGGCAATTAGCGGTGCAAACGCTACTGTTAATGTTAATGCCGACGCGATCAATATCGAAAATATTCCGACGACGCACACCGACGTTG
>JBDTSO010000047.1:0-11919 GCA_039931085.1 Acidobacteriota bacterium
GTTCGCCCGCTTCGATGACGATGTAATCATTACCGAAGCCGTGAAATTTGCAGAAATTGATTGGTTTCATAGAATATTTCGTCGCAGCTTAAAACAAAATCAACTTAGAAAATTAAAAATCGTCGCATTTAAATTGTGGATTTCCTTTTCGATATTTTATGTTTTCAAGCGTCGGCGATGGTTTTGGCGGAGGCGCACTATTTGGCGATATGTATAACTCAACAGAAAAGTTTTTACGAAAACCGCCATCAATAAATATGAAATTTTGTTTTGAATTTTTTCTAACCTTAAACATATATTTCATCATCAGATTTGTGCGAAAAGCCGACTCGCCAAAAGTTGGCAAAAATGCTTTGAGTTTTCTTTTTTCATTGTCGTTACTAACATCTCTGAAGTATTTACCTTCATAAACAATCGCATATCCTTTTGATTCAGGATTTTTGTTCCGTTCAATTGCCCAATAATCCAAACGCACATTCATATCTTCACAAGTAGTAGTGCTGTCTAACTGGTCAAACATTACCGCTTCATCAATACGCGCCGAAACGCTGATAACCAATGACAATAAAATGATTAAAATCAAAAAGTGTTTTTTCATAAAATTATTCAACCCAATCGGCGATAAAAACATTCGTGTCGCCCTGAACTTTTGCATTTCTGTTTGATGCGAAAACAAGTTTTTTGCCGTCGGGCGAAAACATTGGGAAACCGTCGAAGGATTCGTTGTAAGTTACTCTTTCAAGTCCTGTTCCGTCAATGTTTATCAAAGCCAGATCGAAATTGCGTCTGCGTTCGTCGGTCGCAAAATAGTTGGTGCAGAAAATTATGCGTTTGCCGTCGGGCGTGAAAAACGGCGCGAAGCTGGCGGCGTTTAGTTTTGTGATTTGTTTTTTGTTTGAACCGTCGGCGTTCATCGTCCAGACTTCAAATATCAGCGGCACGATTAGATGCTGTTTTAAAAGTTCTTGGTCGCGTTCGATCAATTTCGGATCGGTCGGATGCGAGCCGCGATAGACGATCATTTTGCTGTCCGGCGAATAAAATGCGCCGCCGTCGTAGCCGGGTTCGTTGGTCAAACGCTTGATATTTTTGCCGTTCGCGTCCATCGAATAAAGTTCCAAATCGCCGTCGCGTTCCGATGTGAAAATGATTTTTTTGCCGTCCGGCGAAATCGTCGCTTCCGCATCGTAGCCGTTAGAATTCGTCAGTTTTTTGATATTTTTACCGTCCGGCGTTGAAGTGTAAATTTCGTAATCGGGATAAATCGCCCAAACATAACCTTTGGAAAGATCGGCTGGCGGCGGACATTTTTTATCGCCGCCGAACGTCGAAGCGTAGAGAACTTTTTTGCCGCCTTTGAAAAAATACGAACAAGTCGTGCGACCTTCGCCGTTAGAAATCATTTTCACATTTGAACCGTCAATGTTCATCGTATAAATCTGGTCGCAGTCGCGCCCGTCGCGTTTTGATTGGAAAATAAGCTGTTTGCCGTCAAACGAAAAATATGCTTCGGCATTTTCGCCGCCGAAAGTTAATTGTTTGATATTTTTCAGATGCTTTTCGCCTTCGACGGCGAGATTGTCGTCTTTATATTTCGACAACGCGGAATCAAAATCGAAAAAGCTGAATTCCGTTTCCAAATTGCTGCAAGCCTGTGCGGATGAAGCGGAAAAGATAATTAAAAAAGTAAAAGTAAATATAAATTTCATAAATTATTGATTGAAAAAAATTTGTTTCATTCAATAATATCATTCATTTAGTGATTTTTCGGAATCGGCGAAAATGAAAATTCTCTCGAAACTTTGGAGTTTGTGTTGCTTTTAAATTAAAAAAAGCGAGTCGCATATTTTATAATTTGCGATTCGCTTTTTGAATTTTGTCTAAAAATTTAAATTGACAATGCGCCGAGAGCTTAGTTGTAGAAACGATAAATCTCGTTGAAATCGCGCAAAGACCGATTTAATACGAGCGGAAACTGGTTTATATCGTTGGTGTTGACGATCAGATTTAAGTTTTGCAAAAACGCTTCGTGTGCGCTCATTGTCGTTCCACCATCTTCTATCGAAACAAAAAATAATCGCCGTCTTTCCGTTGTGTTCATTGAATTTATCTTTTGCTGCAAAATTGCCGCACCGCTGCATTCAGCCGAGAAATCGGGAGAAAATACGAGAATCTCCGTTTTACCTTCACGCAGTCTTTCGTCTGCCTGCGCCGGAGTTTGCGCCAGATAAACTTTGAATCCCGCGATCAACCAGCGTTTTTGCGACGACATCGCGCTTTTACCCAAACACAGCAGAACGCGGCGCGGCTTTTCGGTTTTCTCGTCGTCTGATTCGATTACCTTATTTTCAGTTTGCAAAGCCGCCAGCAGCGAACGCATCGCGCTGTTGATTTGAAATTCATTTTCCTTGGCGGCAAATTCCTCTCCGCTATCAGGAACGGCTGGTGCGGGGACATTCTCCTTTAATTGATTAACGGTCGAAGCCTTCACTCCCGGCGTAACGCGGATCAAATTTTGACAGCGCGGACAGCGAACCGTAAAATTTCCGGGTAATAAATATGAAAAGGGTTAGGAAAAAAGAATTTGAGAATTGACAGCTTTAATTTCAACCGCTTTTATATTTTTACGCAAATTGGTCTAAAAACGTAAGTTATTTTTTAAATTTGTTTAATGACTGGATGATAAATTGATGTCTTTTATAACTTTTGATCAACGCATTAATCACAATCGCCGAAAACTTGCTATTGCCGAAAAAAAAGTGTTAAATGGTAGCTTGCTCTGTCGAGCCGACAATCCGAGCAAAGGGGAGTGTGAGAAGCAATAATGGCATTTATCTCAGTTAATAATAACGAATCAATCGAGAACGCGCTTCGTCGTTTTAAGCGAAAAGTAATTACTGAAGAAATTATTAAAGATTTAAAAAAACACGCGCATTTCGTGCCGCCCGGACAAAAGGCGAAACTGAAATCGGCGAACGCACGCAAACGCAACCGCAAGCGTTACCGCCCGACAACGCGCAACTTTAATAATAATTCAGCCAGTGGAAACACGGGTATGAACAACAGATAGTTTTTACATTTTTAATATGCGATGCGTGATGCGAAAAAGTTTTAATGGACAAAACTTCGCATCACGCATCTTTTTTATTTTATGAGTTCTGAAAAAATTCGTATTTTATTGACCAACGACGACGGCTATCATTCGGAAGGAATCGTCGCACTGGAAAACGCTTTGCTTGAAATCGCCGATGTTTATGTCGTTGCGCCCGCTTCGGAAATGTCGGGCGCGTCACATAGTTTGACGCTTGCCAGACCGCTGCGGATTCGGCAGATTGACGCGCGGCACTGGACGGTTGACGGAACGCCGACTGATTGTGTTACGCTTGCCTTAAATCAGATTTTGCCGATTGAGGAACGTCCGCATTTGTGCGCTTCGGGAATTAATCACGGGGCGAATTTAGGCGACGACGCGACTTATTCGGGAACGGTTGCCGGTGCGCTCGAAGCGACGATTTTGGGCGTTCCGGGATTGGCATTCAGTTTGGCGGCAAACAGAAATCAAGATTTTACAGAATCGGCTAAAATTGTCCGACAAATGACGGAAAAGGCAATAAAGGAAGGCTTGCCCGAAGGCACTTTGTTAAATATCAATGTGCCGAAAGGCGTGCCGAAAGGCATTCGCGTTACCAAACAAGGTTTCAAAAACGCACGTCCGGTGATTAGCGAACACATTGATCCGCGCGGAAAGTTGTATTATTGGATCGGTGAAGAGAGAAGCGGTTTTCACGCCGAAGGCGGCACGGATTTTGAAGCGATTGACGAAGGTTTCGTGTCAGTTACGCCGATGCGGAGCGATTTGACAAATCACAAAGCAATTGAAATTTTGCAGAACTGGAATAAAATTTCTGCGTAATATCTTGTTGAACGGCTTCTCTAAACTCGCACGATGATTTCTAATTGACAAAAATTTTTGAGCGTTCCACGTTGCAGACAGCACAAGCGATTGGCGATGACACAATTCAAAAGCATTTACGAAGCTAGGTTATTCCCGAATCTTTCACGTATGTTTCGGCACAGGAAAGAATATCGTGGTTTGCCAACGGCTCCAAATCGGGTGAGATACACCAATGCAACACTTTCGCGACGAGATGAATCAAGGTAATAGGAAGTTAATTTTATGAAAAATACCTTGAAACAATTTGTGATTTTTGCTTTTTTTTCGGTTTGTGTTTCGGGTTGGCTTTATTCTGAAAGTTCTGGAGCAGCAACTAAAAATCCTTTATCGAAAAGTCTTGATACGGCAACGCTTTACAAAAAAAATTGCGCTTCTTGTCACGGTAAAGACGGACAGGCAAAATCATTTCGCGGCAAACTTCTCAACGCGCAAAATCTAACTGATGCGGATTGGCAGGCAAAAGTTAGCGACGAACATATCTTCAACATCATTACCAACGGTCGCAAAAAAATGCCTACTTTCGGCAAAAAATTATCAGAGGAAGAAATAAATTCACTGGTTGATTATATCCGCAAGTTGAAAAAATGAATGCTAATACGCCGCCCGACAAACCAATTGGATGCGAAGCGGAAACATTCTCATTTCAAATCTTTTTCGGTTGATTCGCTCGTTGCGTTGAGTCAGTTTCTGCCCGTGTCAACTCAGGCATAAACCAAAAACTACTTAATTGTTATGCCAAACGAAATTGAAAATTATGCGCCACAAATTGTTCTGAAAAATCAGAAAAAGCAGGCGTTCGCGGTTTGGAGCTTTTTTGGGTTCTTGGTCGCCGGATGGATATTTTTGATTTTGCTTGCGCCGCTTGCCGAAGAAAATAGTTTAACCGGTATTTCAGATCCGATTTATAAATTTTTCAGTTATATTTGCCATCAAATGCCGTCGCGTTCTTTTTATATTGAAAATCATAGTTTCGCTGTTTGCGCTCGATGTTTCGGCATTTATGCCGGATTGTTTTTCGGTTTTTTCGCCTATCCTTTTTTTCGCTTGATTGAAGAAACAGAACCGCTTCCGCGTTTTTGGCTGTTTTTAGCACTGATTCCGATGGGCGCGGATTGGTCGCTCGGATTTTTCGGCATTTGGGAAAACACCCATTTTTCGCGCTTTCTAACCGGATTAATTTTGGGGATAACGTGCGCGTTTTTTATAATTCCGGCATTGATTGAACTTGCCCAATTATTTTCATACAAAAAAGCAAGTAAAAAGGCTGTCGATTGACAGCCTTTAAGTATTTAAGTTTATTTGTGGATACTGATTTTTGATATTTTTTTTGGTACGCATTGAAACGCTCCACTGCGTCCACTTGATAGTTAAAGGTTATTATAAACAATTTTTGTAACATCTGGCAAGTTTGGGGAATTTTTTGTTTCGAGCGGCAAGTAATCTGCAAACAATTAGAAACAAATAAATTAACTTTTCAATACGCTGAAAGTTACGAGCAAAAGTTTTGGAGCACAAGTATTCTTTTGTTGACTAATCAGCAAAATTAACGCAAAATTAACCCTATATCCGACAAACAAAAACAAAAAATATGAGTTTCAGCAAAGACAGCGCAGTTCAAAAAGCGAAAAAAGACTTGGCAAATCGTTTAGGCGTTTCGGAAAAAGATATTGAAACGGCTTCCGTGAATGAAAAAGAATTCCCCGATATGTCGCTCGGCGCACCCGTCGGAGATGAAATGTCCGCCCAGATGATTGCCAGCGGCTGGCAGATAAATTTACTTGCCGACGGCAAAAAATACGATTATCGCGCGGATAAATATCAACTTCGACTGCACGGATATAAAGGCACTAATTACGTTGTCGAATCGTAACAACACAGTTCAGTAGAACTTTTTAAGGAGTTTGAAAGAATGAATCGAAACAATTTTTGGGTACATTTTGGCATTGCAATACTTTTAATCGGACTTGCGGCAATTATCGGACAAATCGTGCGGTGGGAATCACAGTTATTCAATTTGCAAAATTCCGTTTCCAGAGCGACACCGAAACCGCTCGCCGTGAAACGCTCTGATATTGAGCAACGACCGGAAGTTTTGGTTAAGTTTCGTCCCGACGTAAGTTTGACCGAAATTAAAAAAATCGTCGCAAAAAATAATGACAGTATCGAAGACGTTTTTCAGCAGGAAAAAGGCTGGTTTGCCATTAACGATCTCGACAACCGAGATATGAAAACGGTTACCGAACAATATCGGGCAATGAACGACATTGTAGATTACGCCGAGCCGAATAACGAGATAAAACTCGACGATCCGACGGATTTTTCGCCTTCCGACAAGTTTTCCCGTGAAAATCCGGTAAATCCGCTGATGCCGAACGATCCGATGTTTAACGATCAATGGGCATTGAACAATGCCGGACAAGACGGCGGAAAAGAAAAAGCCGACATCAGAGCATTACTGGCGTGGGCGAAAAACCAAGGAAGCAGCGATGTCGTGGTTGCCGTTTTAGACAGCGGTGTTGATTACACACATCCTGATTTGGTAGCGAATATGTGGTTTCGCCCGGATAATGTGCCGCAATACAAAGACGATGAACTCGGAACATTCAATGATTTACACGGCTTTAACGCTGCCGATAATCAAAGCGATCCGATGGACGACAACGGACACGGAACGCACTGCGCCGGAATTATCGGCGCGGAAGGCGATAACGACGAGGGTATCGCCGGAATCAATTGGCACGTTCAAATTATGCCGCTAAAATTTATGGGACGCGGCGGATTCGGAACGACGAAAGATGCGATTGAAGCCATCAATTACGCGATTGACCGCAAACAAAAAGGCGTGAACGTCCGCGTGATAAATGCGAGTTGGGGTTCAACGATGTATTCAAAAGCATTGGAAGACGCGATCAGAGCTGCCGGTGAAGCCGGAATTTTATTTGTCGCCGCCGCCGGAAACAACGGCACGAGCAACGATAAAAGTCCGCATTATCCGTCTAATTATGATTTGCCGAATGTCATCAGCGTGGCGGCTTTAGACCGCAACGATCAGCTTGCTTCATTTTCAAATTTCGGTATAAAAACCGTTCACATCGCCGCGCCGGGCAAAGATATTCTGTCAACGTGGTTAAACGACGATTACCGCGAAGCGTCAGGAACTTCGATGGCGACACCATATGTTGCCGGAACAGCCGCTTTGGTTTTGGCAAATGATCCGAAACTTTCGGTGGAAAAACTGCGCGAAAGAATTTTATCATCCGTTGATAAAATTAATTCGCTCAACGGTAAAATCGAAAGCGGAGGACGACTAAACGCGGCGAAAGCGGTGGGAAATTAAGAAATTAAAATAAAGCTAAAAAAATTGACGACTGCGATGTTTATTTGCAGTCGTCAATTTTTATGAGGATTTTTGCTTTTCAGAAAAACAAACCCTGATTATTAACCGTTGTTACATTTTGATTTGCGGCTTTGTCCGCTAATTGCGGAAAAGCTCTGCCTTTCCTTCAAATTTGCTCAAAATATTAGAGGTTACGCCTCGCTATTTGCCGCCAAGATGAGGCGCAGCCTCAAGAAAGTTGAGAACTGAATCTCGGAAAGGCAGAGCTTTTCCGCAGTTGTGCTAAAATAAACCTCAATAAAATCAACATAACGTGAGGAGAATATTTTTGTTTCCACTTTTACTATTTTTACAAAACGCCAATCAAGAAATTGCCAATACAAATCAGTCAACGAAAAAAGCCAGCGAGGAATTTGTCGGTGCCGGACAAGCAGCTCAAAATACTATCGTTGAGATGGTGAATAGTTTTTTTGCAAAACTTCCCGTGATTGCAGTCGGAGTTATCGTCTTTTTAATTTTTCTCGGCATCGCTTACGTCGTCAGAAAAATTGTTGCGGCGACGACCCGCAAAGCTGGACTTGACACGATGTTGTCATCACTTTTAGCGCGAATAAGCTATTTCA
The DNA here is from genome assembly GCA_039931085.1 of Acidobacteriota bacterium. Taxonomy (GTDB): domain Bacteria; phylum Acidobacteriota; class Blastocatellia; order Pyrinomonadales; family Pyrinomonadaceae. Next base: position 7,916 of record JBDTSO010000047.1, read on the forward strand.
TCACCGTTATAATCGGGATTTTTGTCGCCATCGCCGTTATTTTTCCGACGGTTACGCCCGGCAGTTTGATTGCCGGTTTGGGAATCGGCTCGGTGGCTCTCGGATTTGCTTTCAAAGACGTTCTGCAAAATCTTTTCGCCGGTTTTTTGATTCTTTTATACAGACCTTTTCACATCGGCGACCAGATAAAAATTAAAGATTTTGAAGGTATGGTTGAAGACATTTCCGTCCGCGCCACGAGAATGAAAACTTACGATGGTGAAAGAGTCGTTATACCGAACAGCGAATTGTATATGAATTCGGTTTTGGTTAGAACCGCTTTTCCGAATCGGCGCGTTAAACTCATTGTCGGCATTGGTTATGGCGATTCGATTGAAGAAGCGCGTGAAACTATAATGAATGTGTTAAAAAATACTGAAGGCGTTTTGAGCGAACCCGCTTTTGATGTCAACGTCGTCGAACTGGCGGATAATTCGGTCAATCTAAGAGCTTTATTTTGGACTGATTCGGTGCAGTCGAATGTTCGCAAAACCAGTGATCGCGTTTTCACCGGAATTAAAAACGCGCTCGACGCAAAAGGTATTGATATGCCGTTCCCGCATATGGTTTTGATGACGCAGGAAGGTCCGCTTCAGATAGAACGGGAAGCGGAAAATCAGACGGCAAAAAAAGTATCAGCCGATTAATTTACTAAAAACTATGCACAACCGTTTCAAAAGCATTCTTTTAATTACTTTTACATTTTTAGTTACGACTGCCTGTTTCGCTCAAACTCCGACGGAGACTTTGAGCGTTTCCGGTTTGAAAGATTCTGTAATCGTCCGGCGCGACGACCGTTCGATTCCGTATATCGAAGCGAAGAATGATGCCGATTTATACTTTGCACAAGGCTACGTTACGGCGCAGGATCGTCTTTGGCAGATGGATTTATATCGCCGCGTGGCAGGCGGGCGGACGGCTGAAATTTTCGGAAGTTCCAGACTTGACGAAGATAAACGCTGGCGCAGATTCGGTTTCGCAGGTATTGTCGAAGAAACCTATAAAAATTATCTCACGCCGGAACTTCGCGCGGTTTTAGACAACTACGCTCGCGGCGTAAATGCTTACATAGCGACTTTGAATAAAGATTCTCTGCCGCCGGAATTTAGGATTTTGCAGTATCAGCCGGAAGAATGGAAACCGACGGATTCGATGTTGATCGGTAAAATTCTCTCCGATGCGCTAAGCACGAGTTGGTATGATGACGCGATGCGGGCGAAATTTAAGGATTTGCCGAAAGAGGTTTTCGACGAATTGTTCATCGAGAAAACTCCGTATGACGTGCTGGTTGTCGGAAAAGATTCGGAAGTTCAAAGTCCAAAGTCCAAAGTCCAAAGTCTAAAATCCGAAAGCCGGAATTTATTTGAATTTGCCGATAACATCCAGACAGCGGCGATTAAAGACGCGGAAACCAGAAAAAAATCGTTGGAAAGTATCGGTTTTTATCAGGAATTTAACGCGGCGAGTAACAATTGGGTGGTTTCCGGCAAGCGGACTTTAGACGGTAAAGCAATTTTGGCGAACGATCCTCATTTGCAGGCTTCCGCGCCTTCGATTTGGTATTTGACAAATCTGAGTTCACCGACACAGCGCGTTTCCGGCGTTACATTTCCCGGAACGCCCGGAGTTGTTCTCGGTCATAACGAGTTTATCGCGTGGGGTGCTACAAACCTCGAACCGGACGCGCAAGACCTTTATATCGAAACATTTAACGATAAAAACGAATACAAAACAGAGAAGGGTTTTCAAGCGGCAAAAATCAGAACCGAAGAGATAAAAGTCAGATCGAATCCGTTAAAACCCGAAACCGAAGTCGTCAAACTTGAAGTTATCGAAACCGACGACGGCATTATTATTCAAGACGACGGCGCGAAAAAGACCGCTTTGAAATGGACGACGTTCGATCCGAAAAACAACGAATTCGGAGCATTTTATCTTCTCAATTCGGCGAAAAATTGGAACGATTTTAAAGCCGCGCTGAAAACTTACGGCGGCGCGACGCAGAACTTTGTCTATGCCGATACGCAGGGAAATATCGGTTTTCATAACGGCGGCGCGATTCCGATTCGCAGTTCAGGTGACGGCAGCGTTCCTTACGACGGCTCGAAAAATGTCGGAAAATGGACGGGCTATATTCCGTTTGAAGAATTGCCGGAAAGTTATAATCCGCCGGAAGGTTTTATCGTTACGGCAAATCAGCGGATCGCGGGCGACAGTTACCCGCATTTTCTCGGACACGATTGGGCGGCTCCGTATCGCGCACGGCGAATTTATCAACTGCTCGCGGCGAACAAAAAAGTAACTGTGAGTGATTGTATGACGATTCAAAGCGATCTTTACGACATTGCGCGGGCAAATTTTGCGCGTGAAATCGTAAAAATGGAGGCGGCGAGTGATGAAACTCTGAAAATTCTTCGCGGTTGGGACGGCAAAGCCTCCTCCGATTCGGTTGGTGTGGTTCTCGTTACCGAAATTCAGCGAAATTTTCTAAATGCGATTCTGAAAGAAAAACTCGGCGAACAAAAAGCGAACGATTATCGCTGGTCAAATTCAATTTCGTTGACGGATTGGGTGATTCGTGAAAAGCCTGCCGATTGGATGCCAAAAGAAGGTTACAAAGCGGTTTTGCTCAAAGCGGATGCGGCGGCGCGGGAAAGGTTGACGAAAAAATACGGAGCGGATCAGGCAAAATGGACTTTGGGCGCGTTGTATAAAATTAACTTTGTTCATCCGCTTGCCGTCGTGCCGCTGATCGGCGGAATTTTTGCCATCGAACCGCTTCCGTATAAAGGCGGCGGCGGGACTGTGGTCAACGCCGGCGCAAGCGTTTCGATGCGCCACATCACTGCTGCCGGCGATTGGGACAATACGCGCCACGGCATCACGCTCGGCGAAAGCGGCGATCCGAAATCGCCGTTTTATAAAGATCAGTTGGAAAGTTGGTATTCGGGAAATACGCCGGTATTTTTATTTTCTAAAACCGCGATTGAAAAAAGTGCTAAACGAGTAGTTTTAATGAATCCGAAATAATTTATTTAAGATTTTTCGGATTTTCTCATAAAACATTGAAATCTTTCCGTAATTTTTTCAGGCGCGTCGAGTAAATCACTGATGACGGCGACGGAGTTTGCACCGGCAGTTAAAACTTCCTGAAAATTTTCCAATGTGATTCCGCCGATGGCGACGAGCGGAAAATCTTTAACCATTTCGCGCACATTTTTTACGCCTTCGATGCCGATAACTTCATCGGGATTTTCTTTGGTTTTGGTGGCAAAAACAGGACCGATTGCCAGATAATTAATCGGAAGTTTGACGGCATCGGCGGCTTGTTTTAAATTGTGCGTCGAAAAACCGATGATCGCCTTTTCGCCCAAAATTTTTCTCGCATGTTCGGGCGACAAATCATCTTGTCCGAGATGAACTCCGTCCGCACCGAGCGCAAGCGCAATATCAACGCGGTCATTGATAATAATTTTCACATCACTTTTTCGCGCAATCTTCAACGCTTCTTTCGCCTGTTCGTAGAAGTTCTTCGGCGAAGCATATTTTTCCCGTAATTGAATAAATTTCGCGCCGCCTTCGATTAATTTTTCAACCTGTGCGGCGTGCGAAAGATTCGTAATGCGCTTGTCGGTTATCGGATATATTTTCGTCAATCGTAAATCGTCAGTCGTAGATCGTTGTTCGGTTAAGTTCATTGAGCAGTATTTTATATTTTGAGTTTAATAAACGATTGACGATCTTCAAAGAGATTTGACCATTAAAAAACCGTCTTCGCCGTTGCTGTAATATTTATTTAGTCTTTGCATAATCGCGTAGCCGTAATTGCGATAGAGATTTTGCGCGGCAATATTACTGACGCGGACTTCGAGCATTAAAATTGTTACGTCGCGTTTTCGCAAAGCATCTTCGGTGTGCTTGAGAAGTTTTAAAGCCAAACCGCGCCGCCGATGTTCGGGCGCAAT
>JBDTSO010000048.1:0-11826 GCA_039931085.1 Acidobacteriota bacterium
TCTTACAGCGCGGCGCAGAAAGGCACGGAAGCGTGTTTAATGCAGACCGAATGTTTATTGCAAGGTGATGAAAATACGACGTTTGATGTGAAAGTCCGGTTTCTTCATCTGGTTTTGCGCGAGATCGGCGAATTGGAAACGCCGATTGATGAATTGCCGACGGATTCCGAACCAGAATTTCATTTTGTGCCGACGCTTGATGTCGGCGGACAGCTTTATCAAGCGTGGCAGGAAGCGATTGAGCGCGAAGTTGATTTGCCGACGCTTGGTTTGAACGTCGTTTCGGAAACCAAGAAGTTTTCTTTTCCGACGACGAGAACGCTTGAACCACTGCGCGATGAAAATAATAAAATTGTCGGCATCATCGTCCGCACACAACAGGAAATTGAAATAGTTGTCAGTTGTCAATTATCGGTTGTTAGTGAAAAAACTTATAAATTAACCGTTCGCGTTGAAAATCAAACTCCTTTTGAAGATGCTGAAACGAAAACGCGCGAGGAAGCGTTGCTTCATTCGACGGTTTCGACGCATACGATTTTAAGCGCGAAAAACGGCGAGTTTATTTCATTGCTCGAACCGCCGGAAGAACTGGAAGAAGCCGTCGCCGCTTGTGAAAATATCAAAACTTATCCGGTTTTAGCCGGAGTCGAAGGTGAAAAAGATTGTATGTTTTCTTCGCCGATTATTCTTTACGATTATCCGCAGATTGCCGATGAAAGTCAGGGCAATTTGTTTGACGGCGGCGAGATTGACGAAATTTTAACTTTGCGGATTATGACGCTGACCGATGAAGAAAAATACGAAATGCGCGGCATTGACGACCGTGTGCGCCAACTTTTAGAGCGCACCGAATCAATGCCTGAAGAGCATCTGATGAAAATGCACGGCGCGATGAAAGGCGCGGCGAAATCAGAGGAAAATTAATAAATGAACGAATTAGAATGGCAGCTTTTGGAAGAACACACGCCGCTGGAATTTGTAACCGTTTCCGGCATCGAAGTTAAACAGGGCGACCGCGTGATTCTGCGTCCGAAAGCGGGCGGCGATATTTTCGATATGGCTCTGGCAAACAAAATCGCCATCATCGAATCAATTTTGCAGACTTACGAAGACGAAGTGCAGTTGGCGGTTGTTTTGGAAGAAGACCCGGGACGCGATTTGGGAATGCTCAAACAACCCGGACACCGTTTTTTCTTTGCGGTTGATGAAATCGAACCGCTTTCCTAAAGGGTAAAGGATGAGAGATAAAGGCTAAAGTTCTTTTCAAGATTATGACACAGCCTAGTATATTGATCGCCGGAATCGGCAATATATTTTTGGGCGACGACGCTTTCGGCAGTGAAGCGGCTCGGCTTTTGATGACGCGGGAATTGCCGGAAAATGTGCGCGTGGTTGATTACGGCATTCGCGGACTCGATTTGGCGTATGCGCTGCTTGACGGTTATGACGTAACGATTTTTGTTGACGCAACGCCGCGCGGCGGCGAAATCGGGACGCTTTACACGATTGAACCGGATTTGAGTGAACTCGACAATCTGAACGCGCAGGAAATGCAAATCGAGCCGCACGGGATGAATCCAATGAAGGTTTTGGCGATGGTCAAATCAATGGGCGGAGAATTTAAACGCATTCTGCTTGTCGGATGCGAACCCGAACCGCTCGGCGCGGACGAGGAAAAAATGGGATTGAGCGAGCCGGTTGCGCTGGCGGTCAAAGAAGCCGTCAATGTCATCGAATCGTTAATTAAAAAAATTTTAGAGGAAAGCCGTCGAAACGCGGCGGCGTAGAAATCAGATAAAGGAGTAAAAATTATGAATCATAACGAAATGGAAAGAAGAAGAGATAATGAACAAATGTCAAGACATCAATCTGAAACATCGGCTGCCGCAACAGCCTGGAAAATTGTCGGCGGCACGGCTCTCGCGCTGGTTGCGGCGGCGGTTATCGTCAGTTTGCCGGACATCAAGCGTTATATCAGAATTAGCACGATGTAAGACAAAATAAACGAACCGAAGCAGCTTAAATCTGAGATTTGGACTGCGAAATTGATTTTTGATTTCGCATAGTGAAAAGGTGCGTAAATTATTTCAATAAAACTGCCGGAATCTAAAAAAATTCATTAAAGTTGGTATGAACGAACAAGGGATTTGGCTAAAGAAGCAGAAATTATAGCCGCAACGGCGTGTTGTGGTCGGGAATTTATATTTCTACGGTAAAATTACTTTATAAAAAATTAGGAGAATATTTATGCAGCTTGAAAAAATTAACAAAGGTTCATCGGACAATAACGAAACATTGTATTTGATGGGCGGCGCGGCTTTAATGATTGTGGGTGCGGGCTTATTATTGTCAAATTCATCGGTGCGAAACACGGTCAGCGCGGGTTTGGCTTCGGTTTTACCTGACCTGCAAGAAAAATTCGGTCTTAACTTTGCGGATGTCGGAACAGACCTCAAACGCTATATGAAAATGCGGTCAATGTAGAAAAACGAGGTTATAAAATGAGTGACAATGCAGCTTCGACAGTTCGCTACGAGTTGGATTCTGCCCAAAGCGAATTTACCGTGCAGGCATTCGCCGCCGGTTTTTTTTCCGGTTTCGGGCATAATCCGACCATCGCCATCCGCGATTTTAAGGGCGCGGCGCAGTTTTCGCCCGATCAACTTTACGACGGTTCTTTGCGTTTAGAGATTAACGCCAAATCGCTCGAAGTGCTTGATGATATAAAGGAAAAAGACAAGCAGGAAATCGAGCGCGGAATGCACAATGATGTGCTTGAAACGTCGCAATTTCCCGAAATTGTTTTCCAAAGTACAAGCGTAACATTGACAAAAACAAACGACGAACACTTCAAAGCGAAAATCATCGGCGATTTGACAATGCACGGCATAACGCGCAGCGCACTTTGGATTATGCCGAAATTTACATTGAACGGCGACGAGCTGACTGCAACGGGCAATTTTACATTAAAGCAAACCGATTACGGAATCAAACTCGTTTCGATTGCTGCAGGCGCACTCAAGCTAAAAGATGAATTGGAGTTCAGCTTCAATATAGTTGGCAGCAAGTCAGAACCGTCTGCGGTAGCGGGCGGTTGAACGTCATTACTCGAATCATACTTTTTCATCTTTAACCATCCGCTACCGCAGATGGTTCTGACCAAAATATGCACGAACTTTCGATAGCTGTCAGTATGGTTGATATGGCGGCGGAAGAAGCGGCAAAACGCGGCGACGTCAAGGTGAACGCAATATATCTAAAATTAGGAAACCTAACGGGCGTGGTCAAAGACGCTCTTCTTTTTTCTTATGAGATAGTTTGTCAGGGAACATCGCTGGAAGGTTCGCGTTTAATTATCGAAGAAATTCCGGTCATCGTCTTTTGCCCGAAATGTGAAACTGAAACGCCGCCGGTTGCGGTCAATAATTTATGTTGCCCAAAATGCGAAACGCCGACACCGCAAGTTATCAGCGGGCGCGAAATGGAAGTTACGGCTTTGGAGATTGAATAAAATGATCGCAGAACCCCGACTTATCGAAGTCAGAAAAAATGTTTTAAAGCAAAATGACGTGCTGGCACGTGAACTACGCTCGCGTTTTGAAGCGGCGAATGTTTTTGTCATCAGCCTTGTTTCAAGTCCCGGTTCGGGTAAAACGGCTTTTCTCGAAAAAACTCTGACTTTATTAAAAGAAAAATACAAAGTCGCCGCGCTTGTCGGCGATCTGGAAACAGAAAATGACGCGATTCGTCTGGCGCGTGCCGATGTTCCGGCGAAACAGATTATCACGGGAACGATCTGCCATCTCGAAGCCGCGATGGTCGAAAAATCTCTGGCAGATTGGGATTTGGAAGAACTCGATTTTCTATTCATCGAAAACGTCGGCAATCTCGTCTGCCCGTCGAGCTACGATCTCGGCGAACGGTTGCGCGTCGTGCTGATGTCCACGACCGAAGGCGAAGACAAACCGCGCAAATATCCGACGATTTTCAACACGGCTGATGTCGCCGTCATCACAAAAATGGATTTGGCGGAACCGTGCGAATTCGACCGCCAAGTCGCCTTGGACAGCATCGAAGCCGTGCGCCCGAAAATGCGGATTTTTGAAGTTTCATCGAAAACGGGCGCGGGAATGGATGAATGGTTGGAGTTTCTCAAAGAGAAAGTTATAGCTTAAAGTTAAATCTGGATTATGGATTCCGCTTTATTGAATGTTCTTTCATTTGCATTGCTTCCGGTGGCGGCGGCGATTGTCGGTGCGATGATTGCGGCGTTTCGTCCACCGAATTCGACTGTTCGCAGTTATATACAGCATTTGGCGGCGGGCGTTGTATTTTCGGTTGTCGCAGTTGAACTTTTACCGGAAATTGTCGCCAAACACGCGCCCGTCGAAGTCGCCGTCGGGTTCGCACTCGGCGTTTTGCTAATGCTCGGCATCCGATATTTTACTCACAATTTAGAAGAAAAAAAGCAGAAAAATGAAAGTTCGGTTGGTTTGCTTGTTGCAATCGGCGTAGATGTTTTGCTTGACGGGCTTTTAATCGGCATTAGTTTTTCGGCGGACGCGAAAGCCGGGCGGCTTTTGACATTTGCTTTGATGATTGAACTTTTGTCATTGGGTTTGGCGGTTGCGGTTGCGCTCGGCAAAGCGGGAAAAAGCCGTTTGAAAATAATTTTGACTGTAGCACTTTTGTCTTTGCTGATCGTCGTTGGCGCGGCAATCGGCGCAACTGTTTTGCGCGAAGTTTCAACGTCCGTTTTGGAAATCGTGCTTTCTTTCGGTTTGGCGGCACTTTTGTTTTTGGTAACGGAGGAATTACTTGTCGAGGCGCACGAAGAACCCGAAACGCCTTTGGCAACCGCAACATTTTTCGGTGGTTTTTTATTGTTTTTGATTCTTGGTATGATTGAATAATGGACGCAGAAGTTTTACAACAAAATTCGATTTACGCCGCCAATATTCAACGCGGGCGCAAACTCGAATATCTGACAATCGGCTGGAATTCGCTGGAAGCCGTCGTCGCCATCGTCGCAGGTTTGACTGCGGGAAGCATCGCGCTCGTCGGTTTCGGCGTTGATTCGGTGATCGAAGTTTCGTCGGGCGCAATTTTGTTGTGGCGGCTTTTTGCGGGCGAACATCGGGAACAATTGGCGTTAAAACTCGTCGGCGTGAGTTTTCTCGCGCTCGCCGCATATATCGCTTTTGATGCGGTGAAATCTTTATGGTTTCGTGAATTGCCCGAAGAAAGTTACATCGGAATTGCTATCGCCGCGCTTTCGATAATTGTAATGCCGCTTCTCGCACGGGCGAAACGGCAAGTTGCGGCAAATCTAAACAGCCGCGCGATGCAGGCGGATTCGCGCCAAACCGATATTTGCGCGTATCTTTCGGCAATTTTGTTAATCGGTTTAGGCTTGAACGCGCTGTTCGGCTGGTGGTGGGCTGATCCAGTCGCCGGTTTGATAATGATTCCGATTATCGCCAAAGAAGGAATTGAGGCGTTACAAGGCAAAACCTGTTGCGGCGACGAGGTTTGTCATTAAAATATGCTGGAGCGTTTAAAAATTTGGGCGCGAAAATTAAAGACGGAAATCTACGCGCTTTATATCGCTTATCAAGACCCGCGAACGCCTTTGATCGCGAGAATTTTCTCCATCTGCATCGTCGGCTATGCGTTCAGCCCGATTGATTTGATACCGGATTTTATTCCCGTTCTGGGCTTTCTCGACGACGCGATTCTGCTGCCGCTCGGAATCTGGCTGGTCGTCAAAATAATCCCGCCGCAAGTTTTAGCGGAAAGCCGCGAAAAAGCGCGACTGGCGCAATCACAAGATAAACCGCAAAATTGGATCGCTGCCGGTTTTATAATTCTGATCTGGCTGTCGCTGGCGGTTTTGGCGGGCGTTTATTTTTGGCGAATATTTCAGGCTTGAAATTTTTAAGATTTTGTCAATTTTAATTCGATATTTTCAAGCGCAATTTTTTAAATTTAAACTTTTATTCACTAATTTTTTCAGAAACCTGATTATTCATCGGCACGTAAAAAATGTGAGGTAAAAATATGAAAAAAATTACGCTGCTATTCAAACTTTTAATCGTTATCAGTTTGATTTTGATTCCGGGTTTGACAGTTTCCACTCAAGTAAAAACACCAGAGACACAGCCCGTTCCGGTTGATCTCGAAGTTCTGTTCGCTCCGATTCCGGTTAAGGCGATGGACAAGACGAATTTGGTTTATGAACTTCACATCACAAATTTCAGTCCGTCAAATCTTGCGTTGACGGGCGTTGAAGTTCTCAACGATGCAAATTCGGCATCGCTGGCAATTTATCGGGGCGAAGAAGTCGTCAAGCGTTTGGCGGTTCTCAATTTTTCAAACGATAAACAGGAGAAAAATGTTATCGGCGGCGGACAGCGGGCAGTCGTATTTTTAATGGTTAGCGTGGACGCGGCAAAAATGCCGACGGCTCTGCGTCACCGCCTGTTCTTTAAATCAGCCGACAAACCTACTGATGCCGACAATAAAGAACCGGCAAAAGAACAAATTGTTGAAGATATGCGCGTTGAGGTTCAAATAGGTGCGCCGCTCGTCGTCGCGCCACCGTTACGCGGAAGGTGGCTCGCGGGCAACGGTTTATCCAATGATACGGGGCATCGCCGCTCAATAAAAGCGATTGGTGGACACGCAAAAATTGCCCAGAGATTTGCGACGGATTGGGTAGAATTAGGCAATGACGGGCGGCTTGCACGAAACGGCGATATGTCGCAAAACGCCAATTATTACGGTTATGGCGCGGAAGTTTTGGCAGTCGCAAATGCCACCGTTATTGATGTCAAAGACGGCATTCCCGAAAACATTTCGCAGATAAAAAAACGCGCCGTGCCGATTACGCTCGAAACCATCGCCGGAAATTATGTTTTGCTCGACATCGGCGGCGGGCGTTACGCTTTATACGCGCATTTGCAGCCGAACAGTTTGAAAGTCAAAATCGGCGACAAAGTGAAAACCGGACAAGTTCTCGGCTCGGTCGGCAATTCCGGCAACTCGGATTTGCCGCATCTGCACTTTCATATCGTCAACGCCGCTTCGCCGCTCGCCGCCGAAGGTGTTCCGTATGTTCTTAAATCTTTTAATATGCAGGGCATCACCAAAGTAGATGCGGAATTTATCAAAAACGGCTTCAAACCTGACGCAAGTGCGGAAAGCAAACGTCAAATGGAAATTCCGATTCAAAACGCCGTTGTCATTTTTCCTTAAACTCGGTGGGAATATAAAAAAGATTAAACTTTTCGATTGATAAAGAATGCTCAATGAAAACGCGCACACAAATACAAATCAAAGGCATCGTTCAAGGTATCGAATTTTGCCCGTTTGTATATACTGAGAAGAAATGGATGCCTTACAATTTAAACAACTGGTTCATTCGTTAAGACGATTAGCCGCTGAAACCGAATGGGTTGAATTTAAAGTTAATAATACCGATCCTAATGAAATTGGTGAATACATCTCGGCACTTTCTAATTCGGCGGCACTATTTCGTCAGCCTTACGGTTATCTGGTTTGGGGAATTAAAGAAGAAACTCACAATATAGTCGGCACGACATTTAAGCCGAAATTAGCAAAATCACAAAAACAAGACCTCGAAAATTGGTTGAATAATAATTTGCATCCGCGCATTGATTTTCGTTTTTATGAAGGCGATTTTGAAAAAGAATCAATAGTAATTTTAGAAATTCCCGCCGCTCAACATACGCCTGTCAGATTTACGGATGCAGAATTTATTCGTATTAATAGTGCAAAGAGAAAGTTAAAGGATTTTCCCGAAAAAGAACGCGCTTTGTGGGCTTTGTTCCACGAATATCGCTTTGAAAGAGAAGTTGCCAAAGCCAATGTAACCTTGGACGAAGTTCTAAAATTATTGGATTATCCGGCATATTTCGACCTGACAAACAAACCTTTGCCTCCGAATCGTGCCGCGATTTTGGAAAATTTGGAACAGGAAAGGATAATTACAAAAAACTTGCCGGACTCGTATAATATTACAAATTTCGGCGCGATTCTTTTCGCTAAAAGTCTGAAAAACTTTGACAGGCTTTCCCGCAAAGCGTTACGCCTTATTATTTACAAGGGCAAAAACAAAGTCGAAACAATCAGAGAGATTTCGGGCGACAGAGGTTATGCCGTCGGCTATGAAAACGCCATTTCCGTTATCAACAGTCTTTTGCCTGCAAATGAGCAAATCGGAAAGGCATTTCGTAGCGAAGCGCGAATGTATCCCGAAATTGCCATTCGTGAATTGGTTGCAAATGCTCTGATTCATCAGGATTTTTCAATTTCCGGCACGGGACCGATGGTTGAGGTTTTCTCAGACCGCATCGAAATTGTAAATCCGGGCAAGCCTTTGATTGACGTTTTACGATTTATTGACCATCCGCCGCGTTCGCGCAACGAAGATATTGCGGCATTCATGCGGCAAATAAATATTTGCGAAGAACGCGGAAGCGGGATTGACAAGGTTATTCACGCCGTCGAACTTTTCCAACTTCCGCCGCCCGATTTTAAGGTTAGTGGCGACAACACGATTTCGATTCTTTATGCTGATAAACCTTTGTCTGCGATGTCGCGTGAAGAAAAAATAAGGGCTTGCTATCAACACGCGGTTTTGCAATATGTCAGCAACGAACGAATGACAAATGCAAGTCTGCGTGAAAGATTTGACATTGCCGACCAAAACTATCCGATGGCTTCAAAAATCATCAGTGAAACTACTAAAGTCGGCTTAATCAAACTTTATGATAAAACAGTTTCTAACAAGAATCGTAGTTATGTTCCTATTTGGTCATAATTCTTATGTAATGGTCATGTAATTGAAGAGCAAATGAACTTGCGGGGAGTTACCAGCTAAAACCAGTAAGTATTGTGATAATACACCTTAGCGTATTTCTAAGTAAATAAAGTTTATGTAACGGCAATGTATAGATAATAATTTTAAAATGAAAACGCGCACACAAATACAAATTAAAGGCATCGTTCAAGGTGTCGGGTTTCGCCCGTTTGTATTTGCGCTAGCGGCGGAAAACTCGCTTAAAGGTCAGGTTTTGAATAATGAAATCGGCGTTTTGATTGATGTCGAGGGCGATGCCGGAAATGTCCGAAAATTTGTTGACGCGCTGAAAACAAATCCGCCGCCGCTTTCGGTTATTGAATCGGTCGTTTGCCGAAATATTTCGGAAACTGCCAACTTTCAAACATTTCAAATTCTCAAAAGCGAAACGAACGGCAACAAATTCGTGCCGATTTCCGCTGACATTGCGACTTGCGCGAATTGTCTGTGCGAGATGTCTGACGCGGAAAATCGGCGTTTTCGTTATCCGTTTATCAACTGCACGAATTGCGGACCGAGATTTACAATTATCGAAAATGTGCCGTATGACCGCGCACAGACGACAATGCGCGATTTCGAGATGTGCAACGAATGTTTGAGCGAATACGGAAACCCGCTTGACAGAAGATTTCACGCCGAACCGACTTGCTGTGCGAAATGTGGACCGAAAGTTTTCTTGTCAGAACCATCTGCGGTAGCGGATGGTTTAACGCTGAATACTCGAAACTCGAAAGAAAACTCAAACGCTTCAATAACTAAACTTCAACCATCCGCTACCGCAGATGGTTCTGACTCGATTTCACGCACTCAGCAACTTTTAAATGACGGCAAAATCGTTGCGGTTAAAGGAATCGGCGGATTTCATCTTGTTTGTGATGCGCGGAATGATGCGGCTTTGCGGACTTTGCGCGAACGGAAAGGGCGTGTTGATAAACCGTTTGCGGTGATGTGTAAGGATTTGGAAACGGCGAAAAATTTGGTGGAAATTTCGGAGGCGGAAGAAAAGTTTTTGACGGGTAAAGAGCGTCCGATTGTGCTATTGCGGAAACGCGAAAATGATTTGAGTGAATTGATCGCGCCGGGAAATCAGTTTCTCGGCGTTATGCTGCCTTACGCGCCGCTTCATTATTTGCTTTTTGAATTAACTTTCCCCGATGTTTTAGTGATGACTTCGGGCAATTTTTCAAATGAACCGATTGTTAAAGACAACGATGAAGCGTTGGAAAAACTTAAACATTTAGCCGATGCGTTTCTGCTTCATAACCGCGAGATTTATGTGCCGTGCGATGATTCAGTAGTAAGAGTCTTAAAAAGTCCAAAGTCCAAAGTCCAAAGCCCAAAGTTTGAAGACCAAAAACCAAAGACCAAAAACCAAAGACCAAAAACCAAAGACCAAATTCTGCCGATCCGCCGTTCACGCGGTTATGCGCCGTTTCCGGTGAAATTGCCATTTGAAGTGCCGAATATTGTGGCTGTCGGCGGCGAATTGAAAGCGGCGTTTTGTCTAACGCGGGAAGATTATGCTTTTATGTCGCAGCATATCGGCGATATGGAAAATCTGGAAACTTTGCGGGCTTTTGAGAAATCTTTTGAGCAGATGAAAAATCTGTTTCAAATTGCGCCGGAAATTATTGCTTGCGACAAACATCCGAATTATCTTTCGTCGAATTGGGCGCGGAAAATGGCGGAGAATTTGGGGTTGAAACTCGTTGAAGTTCAACATCATCAAGCGCATATTGCGTCGGTAATGGCGGAAAACAGTTTTCAGAAAGATGAAAAAGTTATCGGTTTTGCGTTTGACGGAACGGGTTTCGGCGATGACGGCGCGATTTGGGGCGGCGAGGTTTTTGTCGGCGATTATTTGAATTTTGAACGAGTCGCGCATCTTGAATATTTTCCGTTGGCGGGCGGCGATGCGGCGATTAAAAAGCCTTATCGCGTGGCTTTGAGTTTGATGAAGGAAGCGGGAATTGATTGGGATAAAAGTTTGAATTGTGTTTCATACTGCACGGAAACCGAACGAAAAATTTTGGCGAAACAGTTGGAAAATAATTTGAATGTGATTCCGACAAGCAGTTTCGGCAGACTTTTTGATGCCGTTGCATCAATCGCCGATGTGCGGCAGAAAATCACTTACGAAGCGCAAGCCGCCATCGAATTTGAGGCATTGATGGATGAATCGGAAAAAGATTTTTATCGCTTTAATTTGACCGATAGTGATATACTAAAAATCAACTGGAAAAATTTGATTTGTGAAGTTGTGAGCGATGTTTCGGCAAAAGTTCCGGTTTCGACAATTTCAGCGAAATTTCATAACGCCACGGCAAATTTGATTTTGAATTTGAGCCGAAAAATGCGTGAAAAATTCGCTTTGAACAAAGTCGCTCTGAGCGGCGGCTGTTTTCAAAACGTCGCGCTTTTGCAGAGAGCGATTGCGATTTTACAGAAAGACGATTTTGAAGTTTTTACACACGAAAAAGTTCCGCCGAATGATGGCGGTTTGGCATTGGGGCAAGCGGTTTTGGCTTCAGCCAAAACAAGTAAAAAATAAAAAGTAAAAAGGCAAAAGTGAAGAATTAAAAATAGAAAAATTACAATTAAATTCAAGGTAAAACATTGCCTTTTTGCTTTTGCCTTGAATTTTCGGAGAAAATTTTATGTGTTTAGCAGTTCCCGGAAAAGTTACGGAAATTTATAATAAAGACGATGTACGAATGGGCATGGTTGATTTTGACGGCATCACGAAAGAGGTTTGTTTGGAATATGTGCCGGAAATCGTCGTTGGTGATTATACAATTATTCACGTCGGGTTTGCGATTCAAAAACTTGATGAAAAATCTGCTCGTGAAAAATTGCAGATGTTCCGCGAACTCGGCATTTTAGAGGAAGAATTGGGCGTTGAAGATTATACTGACGTGGCAGCGAGTTGAAGATTTTTTAAC